>CAMDHH010000016.1 GCA_945898065.1 Bifidobacterium breve | reverse complement strand
TCATTGTTACTTTGTATCCAGCTTTGAGATCAAATTTTGATTGGAGTTCATCACTCCATATTCCGGCACACATAACTGTTGCAGTGGCTCTAATGGTGATTTTTTCGTTAGTTTCTGTATCGAGTGCGCTTACCCCAACGACTCTCTTGCCTTCTCGAATCAATGACTCTGCGCGAATACCAGTAGCGATGACAGCACCATGTCTTGCTGCAGTACGTGCAATCGACATCGTATGGCGCGCATCATCTACTTGTGCATCAAAATATTTGATTGCACCGGTGACAATATCTGTGCGAAGTGAAGGGGCAATCTCGGCAATTTTCGACTGGCTAATATGTTTGTGCCATGGAAGCGCCCGTTGGAATCCTCGAAGCGCATCGTAGAGCGCTAATCCAGCGCCAACGTAGGTGCGCTCTTTAAATTTTTCTGTCAGCGGAAATAGAAATCCCACTGGTTTTACTAAATGCGGTGCAAGAGTTGAAACCAATAATTCCCGCTCGTGTAGCGCTTCGCGCACTAATTTGAAATCATATTGTTCTAAATATCGAAGTCCACCGTGAATTAGTTTGCTTGAACGACTAGAGGTACCTGATGCAAAGTCATTTGCCTCAATAAGTGCGACTTTGAGCCCACGAGATGCCGCGTCTAGCGCCGCACCAACGCCTGTGACTCCCCCACCAATTACGAGAATATCGAAAGTATCATCTGCCAATTGGCGCAGCGCCTCATCTCGCTGTTCGGGCGATAAAACTGATGTAAACATTGCGGGTAATCTCCAAAATGACTGAGTAGAGTAAGACTAACTCAACATAGAAAGTATTTCTCATCATGTCCTACATCGGAAGTCTTGATCAAGGTACAAGTAGTACCCGTTTTATGATTTTTGACCATAGTGGAAGCGTTGTTGGGCAGCATCAATTAGAACACCGTCAAATAATGCCGCATGCCGGTTGGGTCGAACATGATGCGAACGAGATTTGGGAACGATCTCAAGAAGTAATTATTGGGGCCCTCAAACAAGCCAATATTCTTGCATCCGATCTAGTGGGAATCGGAATCACAAATCAACGCGAAACAACAGTTGCATGGGATGTAAAGACTGGTCTTCCTTTAGCCAATGCAATTGTTTGGCAAGATACAAGAACTGCCAGTTACCTAGATACGTTGAGTGATACTCAAAAAAAGCTCATCACCCACCGCAGCGGACTTACCATTGCTCCATATTTCGCAGGTAGCAAGATGCATTGGTTCATTAGCGAAGTACCTGCTGTGCGCGATGCAATTGCAGCGGGTAGTGCGCGCTTTGGAACAATTGATTCGTGGATATTGTGGAACTTATCTGGTGGCGTACGAGGTGGAGTTCATTTCACTGATGTTACAAATGCAAGTCGGACACTTTTGATGAACCTAGAGACTTTAGATTGGGATCAAGAGTTACTCGATATATTTGAAATCCCTAGAAGCGTATTACCAGATATCAAATCATCCTCTGAACAATATGCACTCACTGACCCACATGGCCCTTTTGGAAGTGCAATTCCAATTGCAGGAATACTTGGAGACCAACAAGCGGCGATGGTAGGTCAAGTCTGTTTTGACCGAGGTGAATCAAAGACAACATATGGCACAGGAAATTTTGCACTTCTTAATACAGGTACAGAAATTGTTAGATCAAAAAATGGACTACTGACAACTCTGTGCTACAAATTTGGAGATGAACCAGCAAGGTACGCCCTTGAAGGATCTGTTGCAGTTACAGGCTCTGCAATTCAATGGTTACGTGATCAACTAGGAATTATTAGTAATGCTGCAGAGACTGAACATCTTGCATCCTCTGTGGCAAGTACAGAAGGCGTCTACTTTGTTCCTGCATTCTCAGGACTCTTCGCGCCGTACTGGCGCTCCGATGCTCGTGGCGTCATTGTTGGTCTGACTCGAGCAACTACAAAGGCGCACCTTGCACGCGCAGCACTTGAAGCAATTTGCTATCAAACAAAAGAGATTATGGATGCGATGGTTGCTGACTCTGGTGTTCCTATGACTGAGATGCGAGTTGATGGTGGAATAACTGGCAATGCACTATGTATGCAGATGCAAGCTGACATTATGGGAATTGATATCACGCGACCACTCATTACTGAAACAACAGCGCTTGGCGCAGCATATGCAGCGGGAATTGCAGTTGGATTCTGGTCATCAACGGATGAAGTGAGAACTCAATGGAAACAATCTAGGCGTTGGAGTTCCACATCTACTGAGGCAACTCGAGCAACAGGATATGCAGACTGGAAAAAGGCGATCGAACGAACTTTGAATTGGGTAGACTAGCGTTTTGTAATTTCAATCAAGAATGCATTTGCGGGAGCAAGAATCGGTGTACTGACTCCAATTGCAGATAGAGCAGATCCCGAGATTGTAATTCCGCTCATCCATTCTGGTCTCTTGACTGACATGTACCGAGGTTCTCCTGCAGGAAATACTGCCTTTATTTCATACGTTCTATCCGCTTCTAAGCCAGGAAATTTTAATGGTGCAGGATTGAC
Organism: Bifidobacterium breve; assembly: GCA_945898065.1. Lineage (GTDB taxonomy): Bacteria > Actinomycetota > Actinomycetes > Nanopelagicales > Nanopelagicaceae > Planktophila. The sequence continues at coordinate 23,919 of CAMDHH010000016.1, read as the reverse complement.
TGCAACGGTTGGAGTAATTTGTACATAAGCAAAAATCGCCTCATTTTTATTCTGTGAGATTACTCCATGTATTAAGCCATGCTCATCAGGGTAATCAACACGCACCATCGTTGAAGAATGAAGTAGTGCACGCTTTGACTTGTAATAGTGGGCCCATGATTTTAGAAACTCTCGTTCAACTGGTGTTGTTTCTGTGATATCCCATTCAATTCCCGCATGACCAAAAAGGGCGGTTGTAGCGCGCATTGAAAGCTCGAGCGTGCGACCTGTTTGGTGTCCATGAGTTGGGCCAATATGTGTGCCAAGCATTTCAGGTGGAATTACTTGTGATGTCCAACGCTGAATATTCTGGCGAGCAAGTGCATCATTGTTATCACTTGTCCAGAAACGATCGACATAATCAATGACACCAAGGTCAATGCGCGCACCACCGGATGCACATGATTCAATTTCAAGACCTTTATGGCGTTTCTTGAGTTCTGCAAAGAGACGATAAATTGCTTGAGTTTGTCTGCGTACGCCAGCTTTGCCAAGATGACCAGCATCGACTAAAACTCGATTGTGATCCCACTTTATATATGCAATTGAGTGCCCACCAAGAATCGCACTCGTCTGCTCCAGCACATGGTTATATGCACCTTCATGACCAAGGTCTAGAACTAATTGATTGCGCCATAGCGGTGGGATTCGATCTCCTTCGTGCAAAATCCATTCTGGATGTGCGCGATAGAGATCTGAATCAGGATTAACCATTTCACCTTCAAACCAGAGTCCAAATTCAATACCTTTATCGTTTATATATTTGATAATCGGAGAGAGTCCTTGTGGCCATACAGCAGGATCGATAACCCAATCTCCTAAGCCAGATGTGTCATTACGCCTGCCATGAAACCAACCATCATCGAGGACAACTCGTTCGATGCCGATTTCTGCAGCAACATCAATGAGTTTCTTGATTTTCTCCTCATTATGGTCAAAATAAATTGCTTCCCACATATTCAGTGTCAGTGGACGCGGGCGCTCAGGATGCATTGAACGCGCACGTATATGTTGATGGTAGGCAGATGAAATTCCATCTAAGCCATGACCTGAATATACCGAAATAAGAGCTGGAGCAACATAAGTTTCATTGGGTCCAAGTTGAACTTCACCTGGCAACAAGAGTTCTCCCGCACCTATGGATTGTTCGCCATTCCATATTCGCTCAACTAAGTATTGTGAGTTTCCACTCCAAGCAATACTTGTAGCCCATGCCTGGCCATCTTGGAAAGTAGTTTGTGCGGTGAGCGCGATATCTGCAATTGAAAAATTATGACCACTTCGTCCTTCTCGTGAATCACGGATCCATGTACCTGTTGCAATATCGCGACGTTGAGGATTTCGCTCATTTGACCAGCGACCTGCAAAATCTAATGTTTGAGTTGCTTCTTGTGGAAGTGGCAACCAATGAACGAACTCATCGAGTGAGTAAGCGGTGTCACCTAAGTTTTTTATTGAGGCATTTTGAGTAAGGACTCCGAATGAATCCATTGCTAGTGAAATTATTACTTCAAGTTGTGCATGTAAATCTCGCAATGTGACAATAACTTTTTCGCCTGCGTGATGAAAATCTGTAACTTCAAATTTTGTCGACCATGCGCTTCCATTGCGGTGACCACTGAGTGTTGGACGACCAAGAAATCCGCGAGAACTCTCGCGCATAATTCCACCACTTTGACTCTGATCAAATGCACTATTCGCAATCGATGGTCTTTGAGCAAGTTCTATGTGGGTGGTATCGCCAGTAAGAGGCGCACCCCAATGCCTAATGACCAGTGCACCATCGGCGACTTCACAGAGCAATGAGCTATGTAGCGTGCCTAAAAGTGCTCTTTGCTTGCTCACAAAGGTAGAGTAACGACACTATGGGTGCGAGTAAAAGTTTAGGTGCAGGAATTACGCGTCAAGATCGCGTAATGGCCGATGGACGCACAATTCGCTACTACGACACACAGAACCAAGCACGAAATGCAGTAGATCAACGCCCATCAGAAGAACAACCAGGTATCGGTGAATTACGTCTTGATCCATTGGTCAACGAATGGGTTGCGATGGCGGCTCATCGTCAAGGGCGAATCTTTTTGCCCCCAAAAGAATTATGTCCATTATGTGCAACTCATGCAGATTTACTGACAGAAATTCCGGAAAGTGATTATGAAGTTGTTGTCTTTGATAACCGTTCGCCATCTTTGCGACCACCAATCGGTGATTGGGCGCTACCAGATTTGGTTGGACCGGAAACTGATACAGGAACTTCTGCAGGGAAATGCGAAGTTATCTGTTTTACCGCAGATCATGGTCAATCATTCAAAGATTTATCACCAAAGCGTGTCCGCACTCTTCTTGAAGCCTGGCAGGACCGTGTTCGAGAATTATCTCAAGAAAAATTCATAGAGCACATTGCACCATTTGAAAACCGTGGTGAAGAAATTGGTGTAACTATTGCCCACCCTCATGGACAAATTTATGCATATTCTTATTTGCCCCCTCGCGTAGAAAAGATGCTCAAAGCCGCACGTGATTACAAAGAGTCAACTGGACGCGTCCTATTTGATGATGTCGTTGCTCGTGAAATTCGTGATGATGAGCGAGTCATTGCACGTAATGCTCAGTGGATTGCATTTGTTCCGTATGCAGCCAGGTATCCATTTGAAATCCATGTCGCCCCACTACAGCCTGTTGCAGATTTAGCATCACTGACGTCAGAACAAAGCGATGCTTTCCCAGAGATTGCACTCGAAGTCATGAAACGCTTGGACGGAGTTTTTGGAATCGAGATGGCATACATTGCTGCTTGGCATCAAGCACCAGTGCGCGTAGGCCGCGATCTCTTGCGTCTACATTGGCAAATCACGAGTGTTCGTCGTGCTCCTGGAAAATTGAAATATTTAGCCGGCTCTGAATCTGCAATGGGTGCATTTATTATGGATATGCGACCTGAACAATCTGCTGGCCAATTACGAGATGTAAAGTTATAAGAATGCGCGTATTAGTTACTGGTGGTGCAGGTTACATTGGTTCAACCGCCGTTGATATTCTTATGTCGCAGGGTTACGAAGTCAGCATATTTGATGATTGCAGCACAGGTCATGCAGATAACGTTGCTGCTGAAGTTACTTTTATACAGGGTTCTCTACTCAATCGCAGTGAAATAGCACAAGCACTCAAGGGCTGTGATGCAGTCATGCACTTTGCTGGTAAATCACTCGTTGGTGAATCAGTTGAAAAGCCGGAACTTTATTGGAGTGTCAATGTTGGTGGAACTCGTAATTTATTAGATGAGATGCGTATTGCCAAAATTTCGAAATTAATTTTCTCTTCATCCGCTGCCACCTATGGTGAGCCAGAAGTACTGCCAATACTTGAAAGTGCTTCTAATAAACCTACAAATGCCTACGGTGCAACCAAGTTAGCTGTTGATGCCATGATTACAGATGAGGCGATAGGTCACGGTTTATCTGCCGCCTCTCTTCGCTATTTCAATGTTGCCGGAGCGCACAAATCTACTCGCGGCTGGCTAAGAGAGCGCCATGACCCGGAAACTCATTTGATTCCAAATGTTTTACGGAGTTCGACATCTAAGCCAGTAAAGATTTTTGGTAGTGATTGGTCGACAAAAGATGGCACATGTATCCGTGACTACGTGCACGTTGTCGACCTTATCGATGCACACATAAAGGCACTAAAATCTTTAGGTAGCGCAGGCCATGAGATATTCAATCTAGGTTCAGGTGGTGGATATTCAGTTCGTGAAGTAATTGCGGCAGCATCGCAAGCAACTGGCTCTCAGATTCCATTTATTGATTCTCCAAGACGCGCGGGTGATCCTGCAGTTCTCATTGCTGATATATCTAAAGCAAAACGAATTCTTGGATGGCAACCCACTAGAAATCTTGAAGTTATGGTTTCAGATACCCTTGCATCTTTTGGGTAGGCGATGAATTCCATATCTTCAAATTTTGAAAAGGTTTTTGCTCACTCCCCTGATATCTGTGCAAGTGCACCAGGTCGGGTAAATCTCATAGGAGAACATATTGATTACAGTGAGGGCTTCGTGCTTCCCTTTGCCATCAATGACTGTACTCATGTGGCTATCGCAAAAACTAATGAGAATGTCATCAAAATTGCATCTGTCCAACGTAGTAGTGCAGTCATATCGATAGCCATTTCTGATATTTCTCCCGACCTCAAAGGTGATTGGGAGCGCTACGTACTTGGAGTTATTTGGGCACTTGGCATCAAATCTGGACTTGAAATCTTCATTGATGGAAAAGTTCCAGTGGGGGCAGGGCTTTCATCATCGGCGGCACTAGAAGCAAGTGTTGCAACAGCACTCAACTCTCTTTTTTCATTGGGATATGACCTGCCAACGCTAGCTCGTCTATGTCAGAAGGCAGAAAATGATTACGTTGGAATGCCCTGCGGAATTATGGATCAATCTGTTTCATTGATGGCCAATAAAGGTAGTGCGCTACTACTCGATTGCCGCGACCTAACGACTAAGAATATTTCCTTCGATGTTGCATCCCATGGCCTAGAACTGCTCATTATTGATACACAGGCACATCACGAATTAGTCGATGGTGGGTATGCACAGCGACGTGCTTCGTGTGATTCAGTCGTGACAAAGTTGAACATCGTCTCGATGCGTCATCTCTCTATGGATCAATTACTCTCTAAAAGATCAGAGATTACAGAGACCGAATTTATCCGTGCGCATCACGCTGTCACTGAAATCAAGAGAGTTTTAGATGCAGTCGTTGCACTCGAGAAAAGTGACTTTGTGGAACTTGGAAAACTCATCAACGCTTCACATGTTTCTCTTCGAGATGATTACACTGTCTCATGTCCAGAATTGGATTGCGCAGTTGACGCATCCCTTGACGCTGGAGCACTTGGTGCGCGCATGGTTGGTGGAGGATTTGGTGGAAGTGCAATTGCACTTGTACAAGCGCAGAATGTAGAGAAAACAAAATTGGCAATCCAAAGTGCATTTACAGAAGCTGGATATAAAGCACCGCGTTTTTTTACATCACTTCCAAGTCAAGGCGCAAGAATTCTCTACTAAACAACTGGCAGTACAGAAATAATTTCGACTCCACCGATTGAACCCAAGACATCAAGTAAATCAGTGGGATCACTTCCTGGAATAGCAACAGTGATGTCGTCATACCCACGACCATCTTCCGATTTCATCACTACGAGACCCCTAATATCGCCCCCTGCAGCCCCAATTGCAGATGCAATTGCGCCAAGGGAACCCGGGCGATCAGGTAGCGCAATATTGATTCGGAAGAGTGCCATGGGTAAAACCTTACCTGCTTCCTATTTCAATAGTGTTATGCGAATCAGCTAGATGGCGTAGATCCCAAAGTAACTTTGAAACTCTTCTGCCCACCTGTAGGCAAATCAACGAGAACTGTGACTACAGCACCTGGGGCATATGAACGGATACGCACAATGGCACTTACTTGATCATTAGTTTTCACTCCATCAATTGAGCGAATAACTGAACCTTCAGGAATACCCGCCTTTTCAGCGCCTCCATCTGGTACGAGTTTGAGAATCTTTGCGCCAACGCCTGAATAAGTCGTATCAAGATTAACACCTAAAACTGGGCGCGTTGATTTTCCAGTTGCAATAATTTCATCAATAACGCGCTTTGCTTCATTGAAAGGAATAGAGAAACCAAGTCCAATACTTCCAGTTGTTCCACCACTTGAAAGTGTTGCAATTGCAGAGTTCACTCCAATGATTCGACCTTGGGCATCCACTAATGCGCCTCCAGAATTACCCGGATTGATTGAAGCATCAGTTTGAATTGCATTAACATAAGATTCTGCACCTACAGTACCGGCTGTTACTGGACGATTAAGAGCGGAGATAATTCCACTAGTGACCGTACTTGCAAGGCCAAGTGGTGAACCGATAGCAATGACAGGATCTCCGACGCTTATCTTTGAAGAATCTCCAATTGCAATGACTGGAAGATTTCCTCGTTGGACTTGAATTACGGCAAGGTCATAATTACTATCTCGTCCAACAATCTTTGCATCGATGAGATCTCCATTGAGTAATTCAACGGTAATCTTGCCTGATGTAGCCGCATCTTCAACTACGTGATTATTTGTAATGATGTAGCTAGAAGTTGCACTGGTCTTATAGATAGAACCTGAACCTGTTCCACTGCCTGCTGCGGCTGTCACTTGGATTGAAACCACTGATGGCGTCACTGCTGCAGCCACACTCTTGGCGTCGAGTCCACCAGAACTAAGTTCTACTAATGTTCGAGTCTTTGAACATGTTCCATCTTTTGATAAATAGAGCGCTTGCGTACGATTATCCACACAGGCTTTGAGTGATGGAGTGCTATTTGTTGCAGCTGTTGCAATGCCACCAACCATAGTTGCACCTAATAAAAACCCGATACCGACTTTAGTGATTGTACTTTTCATGCGAGAACTACCCAACTTCCTTGAATTTTGACATTGATTTTTGGTAACGGTGCATTAGCAGGACCGATTGTGACTTTTGCACCATTGAATGGATCGAAATTTGCGCTATGGCATGGACAGATTAACTTCTTATTAGATGGTGAATATTCAACTGTGCAGCCTTGATGTGTGCAGGTTTTTGAGTATGCGAAGATTCCTTTTTTAGTTCGGAAGAGGATTGCCTGTTCACCTGATGCGAGTACGAACGAGTGGTTTCCCCCAACAGGCACATTTGAGAGTTTGATTAATTTCTTTCCAGCATTTGTGGAAGAGGATGGAGAGAGCGCATTTGCAGAGGATGAGAAGAATTTACCAACACCAGATGCAATGACAGCAAGTACTCCTACGGTTCCAACTCTCATAAATCCACGTCGGTTTATAGAAAAGTTCACTTTTGTTCGTCCTCCTGTTAGGTATAGAAAATATGAAAGCCATAAAACTGCATACGCTAAATCACTCGAGAAGAAATATGGTCTGATATAAAAACCACCGGCGAGCCAAAGGATGACGGACATCGAAAAGCCACCCAGCGCTGCCGATGTTGGAGCAATCCACAATAGAGTTGCAAAGCCAATTGCAAACTCACTTAGAAGTACAAAAATGCCAACATATTGCGCGTGTTCAATCAAAGTATTGAAAAGAGATCCCACGGGAGATTGCGCTGCATAACCTTCAAGTTGCGAACCAATGTAAGTTGGCGAACCTTGTGTAAGAAAACCTGAATCACTTGCCTTATCCCAACCTGCATATATCCATGTGACTCCAAGCCAGAGGCGAATGAGTCGGATATGGATTGCTTGGCTACGCCACGATGCAGCAGATTTACGAAGAGATATCTGCAAAGAATTCATAAAGAGATACTAATTCCATTTACTGGGAACTTCCTGCCTAGTTACTGGGAAGTGCTTTATAGGGCTCCCTGACTTGGATTCGAACCAAGAACCTGCCGGTTAACAGCCGGCTGCTCTGCCATTGAGCTATCAGGGAATAGTGCACGTACATCCTGCGAACGCACACTCTAGCGCACGAGAGGCGCTGGGTCGAAATCAGCTACAAGCCACCCAGGGCAACATCATGGAGTGTTCGTCTGGCACTTTCTAACGCGACAAGTGAGGCAAAAGCGGCATTGTATTCAATCTCATTTTCAACGGGATTGAGTCGTTGAAGGCTCGACTTCAATTCTGCAATTGCGCGAGAGATAGCAACTTCACGCAATCTAGCAACAATGCTTGCAACATAATGATCTGGAACTTTTCCATCGGAGCGAATTGGTTCAACTGCTAATTCGGTAAAGAGTGCTTTCATATTTTCATTCTCGATAAGATCAATTGTCAGCGCTGAATCAGGTGCCTTTGCATCTATGAGTGTGCGCATCTCACGATATGCAGGATGAGTAAATCCAGTCGATTCAATTTCCTTCCATAAAATATTTGCCTCACCAAATAGCGCCGGCTCTTGAATTCTTGTCTTGAGAACTTCTCGTTCCAAAATAAGTCGTGCTTCATTTGGATCTGGGCGCCAGGAATTATCGGCAGGAGAATCTGTATTTTCGACAGTATGTGTTGCTGGACGGTTCCTTGCGCCTTGCGCAACAGCAGATGAAACTATTTCCACTTCAACACCGAGCCAGCCGGCAAGTAAGCGTGTGTACTCTGGACGCAAAGATTTATCGCGAATTTGTGCAACGAGTGGGGCTGCTGCATTGAGTGCATTGATACGTCCTTCGGCAGTATCCAATTTATGATGTTTGAGCTCTGCACGAATAGCGAATTCAAAGAGCGGAACGCGACGCGCAATCAAATCACGCAGCGCTAAATCGCCTTTTTCTTGACGGAGTTCGCATGGATCTAATCCATCTGGCTCTACGGCAACAAATGTTTGAGTTACAAATTTTTGGTCTTCTCCAAATGCACGAAGGGCGGCCTTTTGTCCCGCTGCATCACCATCGAAGGTGAAAATTACTTCGCCACGGAATGAGTCATCATCCATAAGTAATCTGCGCAAAATTCGAATGTGGTCGGCTCCGAATGCAGTTCCGCAAGTTGCAACAGCCGTTGTAATACCCGCTAAGTGAGCTGCCATGACATCGGTATAGCCTTCAACGATTACTGCCTGGCGCTTTTTTGCTATCTCTTTCTTCGCTACATCTAAACCGTAGAGAACTTGGCTCTTCTTATAAATCGGCGTCTCTGATGTATTGAGATATTTAGGCCCTTGATCTTCTTCATCAGAGGCTAGTTTGCGAGCACCAAATCCAACAACATCTCCTGAGATATCTCGAATAGGCCACATCAATCGATTACGAAATTTATCAATCGGGCCGCGTTGCCCCATCTTTGAAAGTCCACCAACTTCTAATTCTTCAATTGTGTAACCCAGCGCGCGCAAATGTTTAGTAAGGCCATCCCATTCATCAGGGGCGTATCCCACACCAAATTGTTGGCACGCCACTTTATCGAAACCGCGTTTGGTGAGCAGTTCACGGCCATGTGCAGCCCCCGGTGATGTGTTGAGTTGCTCTTGATAAAACTTTGCTGCCTCTAAATGAGCAGAGATAAGTCGTGACCTCTGTCCAGCAGGAGCTGAAACCCCACTTGATCCCTCTTCATAACGGAGTGTGTAACCAATGCGATCTGCTAATCGTTCAACCGTTTCAGAGAAAGAAAGGTGATCGATTTTCATTAGGAATGCAATGACATCACCACCCGTTTGGCAACCGAAACAATGAAAATAACCTTTACTTGGCGTTACATGAAAAGATGGAGATTTTTCATCGTGGAAAGGGCATAAACCTTTTTTCTGTCCACCACCAGCACTCTTGAGTTGAACATAGTCACCGACAACTTCATCAATTGGCGCGCGGTCGCGGATGTATGCAACATCTTCATCCTTGATACGCCCACTCATAAGTGCACCTTATCTAGTAGCAAGCAGGCGTGCATGTAAGGCATAAGCGCCAGGGTCAGTAAGTGCTGCAATTTGGTCAATTACTACACGCAGGCGTGCCGAGTCATCCTGTGCATCATTCCATGGCTTCAAAAAGAAAGAATTGAGTTCATGTGGCGCGCTGGCATAGAGCATCTCTACTAATTCAGTGATGACTACTTGCTGTTTTGCATAACGTTCTTGCGAGTGCGCAGCATTGATGAGGTAGTGACCAGCAACTGCTTTGAGGAAATCAACTTCAATTACTTGCTCGTGTGGAACTTCAAGATTTGCTCCGTAGCGTGAAAGTTTTCCAGTTCCATGAATTTCGCGTGTCTGCATCTCTGCAGCTAATACAAATCGACCTATCAATTGGCTTGTTGAATCTTTCAAACGCGCAAGGCTGCGATGACTTCCATCGTAATAATGCGGCCAAGCAGATAGCGCCGATAAGCGGTCGAGTGCACTCAGTGCCTCTTGCTGAGTGGCTGTGCTTCCATATTGTTCGACCATAACTGTATGAATAGTGGGTAAGTCATCTCGAAAGTTCTTTACGCTCACTTGCTTTGCAAAAATTGCATCTTCTAAATCATGAACTGAATATGCGCAATCATCTGACCAATCCATAATTTGCGCTTCAATGCATTTTTTATCTGCGGGTGCACCCTTGCGTATCCATGTAAAAATCTCGAGATCATCGTAATAGACGCCAAACTTGCGAGAATTTTGCGAACTTGGCCATGGGTATTTTGTTGCAGCATCAAGTGATGCTCGAGTAAGGTTGAGGCCAACGCTTTTGCCTTGTCCATCTACAGTCTTTGCTTCAAGACGAATGAGTAGTCGCAGTGACTGTGCATTACCTTCAAAACCACCACAATCTTTAGCAACAATAGCTAGTGCTTCTTCTCCATTATGGCCAAAAGGTGGGTGCCCTAAATCGTGTGCAAGACAAGCGGTCTCTTGCAAATCTGGATCTGCTCCTAGTGATTCACCAAGTTCGCGACCAATCTGCGCACATTCAAGTGAGTGTGACAGGCGAGTTCTTTGAAAATCATTTTCCCAAGGAACTGCTACTTGCGTTTTTGCAGCCAATCGACGAAGGGCTGCGGAGTGAATAACTCTCGCGCGATCGCGCATAAATTCAGTACGCCCAGCACGTTTTGCAGGCTCATCAATGAAGCGCTCTTTATCGCTCTCTGAATAATTTCCTGCATGCATCATTGCAATACCTTAGTGACAATGTCGGCATTAGGTAAATGATCACTTATTTGAATACCGCGCCGACCCACTGTTATATGGGCGATATAGGCACCTGCTTCTCGCAATAAGTATCTATAAGAAGATTTAGCAAGTGAATTTGGACCACTTGAAACCGGTGAACATGTACTCACAACGCCTTCGTCATTTGCCATCACCATTGATCGTGCGCAGTGATAGGGGTCGGTAACAATGATTACGTCACTGACCATTTTCTTCTTCATTACTTCTACATATGCTTTAGTGCTTTCTAAAGTATCACGGCCAACTTCTACTGCAATTATCTTCTTCGATGAAATGCCCTTGCTGTGTAGCCATTTTTTTCCTGATGCAGCCTCTGTTGTGCGATCTCCAGGAGCCCCTGCCCCAACAGTAATAATCGTTGGTGCGTATCCAAGATCAAAAATTCTCTTTGCCTCTTCCAAACGTGCTTCGAGTGCTTCACCTGGGCGACCATTGAGTTGAGCTGTACCTAAAACAACAATGACATCAGCATTTCGAACAATGGGATTATGCGCACTTTGATAGACCTTATACACGCCATAAGAGGGCAGGATTAGTGCAATAAGAATGATGGTTGTAATCAAGCGCCGAATCCAGCGAAATAAAAACATTATTTATCCACCCGAAAAAGCATCTTCTAGTTCAATTGAAACCATTTCATCAGGATCATTGAGCCAACCATCAGGAAGCGTTGGCGGGCGACCATGACTTGTGCGACCACGTGGTTTTTCACCAACTTCAATTGGATATGGCTGGTCAATGAGTTGATCAAGTAAGTCGCGCATTTCAGTAAGTGTTGAGACCATTCCAAATTGCCTACGTAATTCACTATGAACTCGAAATCCCTTGAGATACCAAGCCATATGTTTGCGAAGGTCGCGCATTCCTCGATCTTCTGACTCAAAATAATCAACAATGAGTTGGCCATGACGAAACATTATTTCTCGAACTTCAAAAAGAGTTGGCGTAATGCGCTTTTCTTGCCCTGCAAAGGCTGCAACTAAATCAGTAAATAACCACGGGCGCCCCAAACAACCGCGTCCAACGACAACACCGGCGCAGCCTGTTTCTTTGACCATTGCAACGCCATCGGCACCGCTCCAAATATCACCATTACCTAGTACCGGAACTCCAGTAGGTGCTAAATGTTGAACTAATCGAGTAATTGCAGACCAATCCGATTTTCCTTCATACATCTGCTCTGCTGTACGCGCGTGCAACGCAACCCATGCAACGCCAATATCAGCGGCTGACTTTGCCGCATCTAAATATGTGTGATGATCAGTATCGATTCCGATACGCATCTTTACCGTTACCGGAATTCCAAATGGTTTTGCTGCTTCAACTGCTGCACCAACAATGGCACTAAATAATTTTCTCTTATAAGGAAGGGCTGCTCCCCCACCTTTGCGAGTTACTTTTGGAACAGGGCAACCGAAATTCATATCAATATGATCTGCAAGATTTTCTTTTCCAATCATGGTTACTGCAGCACGCATCGTGTGCGGATCCACGCTATATAACTGCACAGAACGCGGACGCTCACCAGGGCCTGGAACAATCATGCGCAGCGTCTCAGGGCGACGCTCAATGAGTGCGCGCGCTGTCACCATCTCGGAAACAAATAAACCTGCACCTTGTTCACGACAGAGTGTTCGAAATGGGGCGTTAGTTATTCCAGCCATCGGTGCAAGTACAACTGGTGGATCTATAAAGTAATCACCACTGGCCAGTGGTAAACGAAGTGGTGCTAGCAGCCGAGGAGTCGTGGCGCTAGCCATGCTTCAACCTGATCGAGTGCAATACGTTCTTGTGTCATTGTGTCACGATCACGAATTGTCACTGCATGATCTTCGAGAGTTTCAAAGTCGATAGTGATGCAATAAGGGGTTCCGATTTCATCTTGGCGGCGATAACGACGACCGATTGCTCCTGCATCATCGAAATTAATATTCCAATTCTTTCGCAATTGCGTTGCAAGGTCGCGAGCCATAGGCGAGAGATCTGCATTGCGAGAAAGTGGCAAGACAGCAACCTTGATTGGCGCGAGGCGATGATCGAGTTTGAGCACAACTCGCTTCTCCATTTCGCCCTTACTATTTGGCGCTTCATCTTCTGTATATGCATCCATAAGGAAGGTAAGTGCGCATCGATCAACACCTGCTGCAGGTTCAATAACGAATGGGGTCCAGCGTTCACCCTTTTCTTGATCAAAATAAGATAAATCTTTACCTGATGCAGATGAGTGTGCTTTGAGATCGAAGTCTGTGCGGTTTGCAATACCTTCTAGCTCGCCCCATTCAGTGCCTGTAAATTCAAATTTATACTCAATATCTGCAGTGCGCTTTGAATAATGAGATAACTTCTCTTTTGGATGATCAAAGATGCGAAGACGTTCTGGATTTATGCCTAAATCTTTATACCAAGCAAGACGAGTATCAATCCAATATTGGTGCCAATCTTCATCAGTTCCTGGAACAACAAAGAATTCCATCTCCATCTGTTCAAATTCGCGAGTTCGAAAAATGAAGTTTCCTGGTGTTATCTCATTACGAAATGACTTACCGATTTGGCCAATACCAAATGGTGGTTTCTTTCGTGATGTAGTCATTACTTGATCAAAATTGATAAAGATTCCCTGCGCAGTCTCTGGACGCAAATAAGCAAGACCTGATTCATCTTCAACTGGTCCCAGATAAGTCTTTAGCAAACCACTAAATTGTTTTGGAGTTGTGAACTGACCCTTATTTCCACATGCAGGGCAATTGATTTCAGTCAGAGACTCTGCCTTCTTCTTATGCTTTGCTTCATACGCTTCTTCTAAGTGATCGGCGCGGTATCGCTTGTGACATGCGGTGCACTCGGTAAGTGGATCACTAAATGTTGCAACGTGTCCTGATGCTTCCCAGACTTCACGAGCCAAGATCACACATGAATCAAGTCCGACAATATCTTCGCGACCCATAACCATGGCTTTCCACCATTGGCGCTTTACATTGTTTTTGAGTTCTACTCCAAGTGGGCCGTAATCCCATGATGCACGTAATCCACCATAAATTTCTGATGAGGGAAATACAAATCCTCGACGCTTTGCGAGTCCAACAATATTTTCTAAACGATCTGTTGCCACAATAATCTCCATCCGGCTGGCTGTCGGCGAAGAGCAACTGGTGTTACTCCCGTGGCATAAGTTTACTCGTATGCACCTGGTTCATCAATTGCCCGCGCAAGAACTGGAATTGCTTCTAACTTTGAACGCATCGCACTCAGGGCCCTTCGATAAGAACCAACATTTTCCCATCGTGTCATCAAAACCCATAGAGATGGCTCATCAAGATTTTGACCAATACTTCCATCGATATATCCGACACATTCTGCGAGGGCATCCTTAGCCACTTCTAATTCTGCGCGGAATTGCGCACTGTGACCCAGGGATACTTCAAAGCGAGCGATAGCAATCATAAGAAGTAGCCTAATCGCGATACCCTAAAACTATGAATCTTGCGATTGGCTTTGCTGCCCTAACAGTTGTTGCTACGACTTTGGGCGGTATCGTCGCGCTTCGCTCACGCGATCAATTCCATTTAGTCCTTGGACTCTCTGCTGGGTTGCTTCTTGGCCTCGTTGGTTTTGATTTATTACCTGAAGTCTTCGAACTCAACACATCAACTTTTGGTCGCGTTCCAGCCGTATCAATAGCGATAGTCGGTGGTTTCTTATTTCTTCATGTTTTAGAGCGAAGTTTTGGTTCTCATGAACCTGCAGAATCAGATTACGGTCATGATCACGAACATCACAATATTGCAGGCACATTAGGTGCAGTAGCAATGGGTGGCCATGTATTTCTCGATGGTGTTGGCCTCGGTGTTGCATTTCAAGTTAGCAATTCACTCGGCTTTGCAGTTTTTATAGCAGTTGTTGTTCACGCATTTAGCGATGGCCTCAATACTGTTTCACTCCTCGTCAAAAGTGGTCACTGGACTAAACGGAGCAAATGGCTACTAGCTGTTGATGCATTTGCTCGTCTATCGGGTGCAGCACTTGGAACTTATTTAGCTCTCAACGATTCACTGATAGCGCTCTACCTTGCACTCTTTTCAGGTTTTATTATTTATATTGCAACATCACATATTTTGCCTGAAGCACACTCGCGCCATCCATCTCGCTGGACTCTTGCTGCAACTGGTACCGGAATTTTAATTATGTGGGCTGTTGTCGCTTTCTCTGTCTAGGCCTTACCGCTAGCGCTTTCAATTTGGTAAAGCTACGCTTTACCAAATCTTCTATCTCGCTGTGAATACTCTTCAATAGCTTTCCATAGAGTTTTTCGTGTTACATCTGGCCATAAGACATCCATGAAAACAAACTCTGCATAAACACTTTGCCATGGCAAGAAATTACTGGTGCGCTGCTCCCCTGATGTTCTCAGGAATAAGTCAACGTCGCTCATAGCGGGTGAATCTAAATACTTTTGGAAGGTCTTCTCGGTAATTGAATCTGCCTTAACTTTGCCTCGTTTTACATCGCGAGCAAGCTCTGCTGCTGCATCAACAATTTCGGATCGGCCACCATAGTTCACGCACATGTTGAGCGTTAGAACTTTATTCTTTTTAGTAAGTTCTTCCGCTTCTTCTAATTCATTGATAACACTGCCCCATAAACGTTTCGGGCGGCCCACCCATCGGATACGTACTCCCATTTCATTCATCTCATCGCGACGGCGACGCAATACATCGCGATTGAAGCCCATCAAAAATTTCACTTCTTCGGGAGATCTTCGCCAATTCTCTGTTGAGAATGCATATGCACTGATTTCTTTGACACCAAATTCAATTGCGCCTTGCACAACATCAAAGAGCGCTGCTTCACCTGCTTCATGTCCTGCAGTGCGTGGGAGGCCACGCTCTTTTGCCCATCGTCCATTGCCATCCATAACAATTGCAACGTGATTAGGAATATTCATACCCGCTCCACCATCGGTAGTGATCTAAGTCCTCGCTCTAAGTGCCATTGTAAATAAGCGGCAATCAAACCACTAGCCTCGCGGCGATGACGTGCTTCACTATTTTGTGCAACATCCCAATCGCTACTCAGCAGTGCGCCCATCAGTGCGAGTGTTTCTGGTGCAGGTGTTGCCGATGCTGATGGTCTGCAGTCGTTACACACTGAACCGCCGCCTACTAATGAGAAGTATCGATGCGGGCCGGGTGCCTCACAACGAGAGCAAATAGTCATTGAAGGTGCGTAACCACCTATGGCAAGGGAACGAAGTAAGAATGCATCGAGAATGAGAAGTGGGTCGTATCTATTTTCTGAGAGAACTTTCAGGCCTCCCACTACTAATTGAAATTCTTGTAACGCTGGCTCATGTTCTTGTGAAGTAAAGCGCTCTGCTGCCTCCATAATTGCTGCAGCAACTGTCCAGCGTTGGTAATCATCAGTGAGTGCTTCACCGTAATTCATAATTGCTTCTA
Source organism: Bifidobacterium breve (assembly GCA_945898065.1). Taxonomy (GTDB): domain Bacteria; phylum Actinomycetota; class Actinomycetes; order Nanopelagicales; family Nanopelagicaceae; genus Planktophila. The sequence continues at coordinate 7,727 of CAMDHH010000016.1, read as the reverse complement.
CTTGAGTGACTGTGTGAAAAGTTTTTCCTACAAATAGTTGAATATCAACGTGACTACCTGGCTCAAGGCGCGCACCAAACTTTGATTTAGTACGACGAACGCCCTTTGCTACACCACGAACTCGACCATGTTCGCGAGTGAGCATCGTGATGATGCGATCTGCTTCACCCAACTTCTGGGTGCGCAAAACGATTGCCTCATCCCGATACAAAGTCATACGGGCAAAGGTAGTGCCGAGCGTTAGCGAATTGCGCGATTTATTGCAGACACGACCGCTTTGAGTGATGCAGTCGTCGTATTAGGGTCGATTCCAACGCCCCAGAAAACTTCGCCCTCAATTGAACATTCAAGGTATGCAGCAGCTGATGCATCTCCACCGGCAGAGAGCGCGTGCTCGTAGTAATCAAGTACTCGAACATCGACTCCATAGTTTTGCAAAATATTGCAGAAGGCAGCGATTGGTCCATTACCTTGTCCAGTGAGTTCGTGTTTTTCGCCACGATCGAGAATTGAAACAGTGAGGTGCACATCTTCATCAAGAACAGAAGTTTGTGACAGACCCTTCAATCTAAATCTGCCCCATGGCGCAGAATCAGTTGGTAAATATTCATCTTCAAATATCTCCCACATATCTTTACCAGTTACTTCGCCACCTTCAGAATCTGTCTTTGCTTGAACGACTCGACTAAATTCAATTTGGTGGCGACGTGGAAGATCTAGATGGTGTTCATTCTTCATTAGGTAGGCAACGCCGCCCTTACCTGATTGAGAGTTCACACGAATAACAGCCTCATATGTTCGACCAATATCTTTTGGATCAATTGGAAGATATGGAACAGCCCATGTGAAATCATCTACTTCTTTACCTGCAGCCTTTGCATCTGCTGCAAGGTGATCAAATCCCTTTTTGATTGCATCTTGGTGCGAACCAGAAAAAGCGGTAAATACTAAGTCTCCACCATATGGATGGCGCTCAGGTACGCGTAATTGATTTGCATACTCAACGGTTCTGCGAATCTCATCGATATTTGAGAAATCAATCATTGGATCAATTCCATGGCTCACTAAATTCAAACCTAGCGTTACTAAGCAGACATTTCCTGTGCGCTCACCATTACCGAAGAGTGTTCCTTCGATGCGATCAGCCCCTGCTAAATAACCAAGTTCGGCAGCAGCAACTCCTGTACCGCGATCGTTATGCGGATGCAATGAAATGATGACGCACTCACGATTATTTAGATTGCGAGACATCCATTCGATTGAATCTGCATAGACATTTGGAGTTGCCATCTCAACAGTTGCTGGAAGATTCATAATTGTTTTCCATTGCGGAGTTGGCTTCCAGATTGCATTGACCGCGTTACAAACTTCTACGGCATATTCGAGCTCTGTACCTGTATATGACTCAGGTGAGTATTCGAAGGAAATTTTAGTCTCTGGCACTGTTGCTACAAGGTCTAAACAAAGTTGGGCACCATCTGTGGCAATCTTCTTTATTCCCTCTTTATCTTGGCCAAATACAACACGACGTTGCAATGCAGATGTTGAGTTATAAAGGTGAACGATTGCCTGCTTGGCTCCCTTGATTGATTCATAGGTGCGGCGAATAAGCGGATCGCGTGCCTGGGTTAGAACTTGAATGATGACATCGTCTGGAATCAAATTCTCTTCAATAATCTTGCGCACGAAATCAAAATCTGTCTGGCTAGCACTTGGGAAACCAACTTCAATCTCTTTGTAACCCATAGCAACTAATAGCTTGAACATCTCTAGTTTGCGAGGAGTATCCATTGGATCGATAAGTGCTTGGTTTCCATCGCGAAGATCAACGGAGCACCACTGAGGTGCTTTTGTCATGCGCTTTGTTGGCCATGTGCGATCAACTAGATCAACTGGAATATATGAGGAATAGCGATGTGCCTTCATGACAGAAGGCTTTTGTTTCGGGAAATTCATTTTCTTTAGCTCCTAAATGTTTGGTTGGCCAGATGTGTTAACCGGCAACACCAAACTCCGCAGCGAGGAGACCGGTTGTTAGGCCTCGCTACGGCGGATAAGGAGGAGTCCGCGGAGCTTCATAAGGTTCAAAGAGTATCCCTACCTCTAAAGAACTGGCAAATATCTATCTAATTCATACGCGCTGACTTGGCGGCGATAGTCCTGCCATTCGGCACGCTTATTTCGCAATACAAATTCAAATACATGCTCACCCAGAGTCTCGCGCACAAGAGCGCTCTTCTCCATCGCAGCAATTGCCTCATCAAGATTGGCTGGCAATGAATCTGGTTGCGAATTGTTAGTAAGTTCGTACTTACCTTCAACTCCTGCAAGACCGGCAGCCAGCATTACTGCGTAGGCAAGATATGGATTACATGCAGAATCTGGTGAGCGAAATTCAATTCGTGTTGAATTTTCTTTCTTTGGCTTATACATAGGAACGCGAACTAGCGCGCCTCGATCACTTGGGCCCCAATTTACAAATGCAGGAGCTTCTCCCCCTCCATGTAAACGCTTATAGGAATTGACCCACTGATTTGTAATCGCTGTAATTTCTGGAGCGTGCTTCAAGAGGCCTGCGATAAATGAGCGCCCTGTCGCAGAAAGATTGAACTCGGCACTTGGATCATAAAATGCATTCTCTTCACCTTTGAAAAGTGAGACGTGAGTATGCATGCCACTTCCAGGATGTTCTGTAAATGGCTTAGGCATGAAGGATGCGTAAAAGCCTTGCTCCAGTGCAACCTCTTTGATGACATGTCTAAATGTCATGATGTTGTCGGCAGTGCTCAGGGCATCTGCATAACGCAAATCAATTTCTTGTTGCCCAGGTGCACCTTCATGATGACTAAATTCAACGCTAATTCCCATTGCTTCTAACATCGTGATTGCTTGACGGCGGAAATCGTGACCAACAACTGCTGGCGTGTGATCGAAGTAGCCACCTTGATCTACAGGAACAGGTGCTTTTCCAATTTCAGGTTTTTCATTGAATAAGAAAAATTCAATCTCTGGGTGTGTGTAACAGGTGTAACCCATCTCCGCTGCTTTGTTGAGAGTACGGCGCAATACATTGCGTGGATCAGATGGTGATGGCGAGCCATCTGGCATGGTGATATCGCAGAACATTCGCGCAGCCCCTGGTGCTTCGGTGCGCCAAGGCAAAATAGAAAAAGATGTTGGATCTGGTTTTGCCAACATATCTGATTCAGTTATTCGAGCAAAGCCCTCAATTGCTGAGCCATCGAATCCAATACCTTCACTAAATGCACTCTGGAGTTCTGCTGGTGCAATTGCTACTGATTTGAGAAAGCCAAGGACATCGGTAAACCACAATCGAACAAATCGAATATTGCGCTCTTCTAATGTGCGAAGAACGAAATCTTCTTGCTTGCTCATCTGCTCTGAATTATCTGGGGACATGAAAGGCATTGTGCCAATGCTTCGTTACGGCTGTGTTACGAAAAGCGGAGGTATTTCTCGCTCCAGCGTGAAGTCATAGGCAATCGACGATCTTTTCCAAATGCTCGAGCCGAAACTTTGGCTCCAGGTGGGTACTGACGCCTCTTGTATTCAGCCTTATCGACTAATCCAATAATGCGAGTAACAAGTGCGATATCAAAATCAGCGGCAGTAAGTGAATCAAAACCCTCATCGCCATCGACGTAGCGCATCAAGATTTTGTCGAGTAATTCATAATCTGGCAATGAATCCGTATCTTTTTGATCTGGGCGAAGTTCAGCGCTTGGCTCTTTAGTAATCGAGCGCTTTGGGATAGGTGCTATCTCTCCTGCTGCAATCGCTTTCGCATTGCGCCATCTGGCAAGTGCCCATACATCTGTTTTATAAATATCTTTGATTGGGGCATAGCCGCCCACGGCATCTCCATAAAGCGTTGAATATCCAACTGCGATTTCACTCTTATTTCCAGTAGCCAAAACTAAGTGACCCTCTTGATTTGAAATACCCATAAGCGTTGTTCCGCGCACGCGGGCTTGCAGATTCTCTTCCGCTATACCTTTGAGAGTCAGATTCTCCATAAAGGAATCAACCATTGGTGAGATTGCAACGGTTCGAAAATGTATTCCTGTATTTTTTGCAAACTCTTGCGCATCCTCGATAGAATGGCTAGATGAATATTTACTTGGCATCGCAACACCGTTGACGCGCTTTGCACCTAACGCATCTACTGCAATAGCTGCAACGAGGGCCGAATCAATACCACCGGAGAGACCTAGAACAACAGAGCGGAATCCATTTTTTTCTATGTAATCCCGCAAGCCAAGAACTAGTGCTTTCCATATCTGCTCAACTTCAGAAGTCTCTGGCGCGATAAGGCCGGCGATAGGGGATGCAATAACTGCTTCATCTTCGCTAATTGTTACATCTGGTTTGCTAGTAGCGCCTTTTGCTTCAATATCAAGAACTAATAATTGGTCATCGAATTGGGCAGCGCGGGCAAGTAATTTTCCGCCTGCATCGACAACGATAGTGTCACCATCGAAGACGAGGTCATCTTGCCCACCTGTCATATTTACATAAGCAAATGGTGCGCCAACTTCTTTCGCACGCTTTTGCACTAGAGATAATCGGACTCCATCTTTCTTTCGTTCAAAGGGAGATCCGTTGGGAACTAGAACTAATCCAGGGGTGCGTTTGGCCAAGTCAGCAAGCATTCCCCCGTCTTGCCAAATATCTTCACAGATTGCAAAACCAATATCGATTCCATGGACGCGGGCAACCAATGTGCCATCACCTGAAACGAAATTTCGGTATTCATCAAAGACTCCATAGTTAGGCAAGTGGCGCTTTGAATACCGCGCTTTTATCTCCCCACCCTGAATCAGGGCTATGGCATTTTGAGGTGCTCCATTGATGCGATCTAGGTAGCCAACAACTGCGACTAGGTCGGCGCATCCATCGGCAGCAATATCTTTGGCAAGTTGTCCAACGGCCTCAATGCTCGCGCTTTGAAATGATGGCCTTGTTGCTAAATCTTCAACGGGGTAACCAGTGAGAATCATTTCTGGAAAAACGACCACATGTGCACCAGCGTTTTTTGCCTCTACGAGGTTGGCACGGATGAGCGCGCGATTACCAGCAAGATCGCCCACGGTGGGGTTGACCTGCGCCAGCGCTACACGCAACTTCATATTTCAAGTGTAACGGGGGTACCCTTGGCGACGTACCTACATAACTCCCGGGGACTTCACTTCGAAGCTTCGAGGCCGAAAGGACATTATGGAATCCCTCTATGGCGGAGCTACGCATCGCCGTGTCACCATCCTTGATCTAGCCGGTGCTAAAGCGCGCAATGAAAAATGGGCGATGCTCACTTCGTATGAATCAATGACTGCGCAAATATTTGATGAAGCAGGTATTCCAGTACTCCTCGTTGGCGATAGCGCGGGAAATAATTTTCTTGGCGGGGAAAACACAATTGCCGTCACTGTCGATGAATTGATTCCACTGACTCGCGCAGTGGTTCGAGGCTCTAAGCGGGCCCTTGTTATTGCAGACCTTCCATTTGGCTCATATGAGAATTCACCTGAACAAGCACTTGCTACATCGACTCGCTTTTTCAAAGAGGCAGGAGCGATGGGAGTAAAACTAGAAGGTGTCCATATTCCTACTGTAGAAAAATTGGTGGCTAGTGGAATTCCAGTGATGGGCCACCTCGGCTTGACCCCTCAGGCCCTTCATCAATTAGGTGGCTATCGAGTTCAGGGTCGCACCGATGGAGACTCGATTATTGAGGCTGCATTGGCCCTCGAAAAAGCAGGGGTATTTGCCATTGTTCTAGAACTCATTCCAGGTGAATTGGCCCAGAAAATTACTGCCTCACTATCTATTCCAACGATTGGAATTGGGGCTGGAAAGCATTGCGATGCACAAGTATTGGTATGGACAGATTTGGTGGGAATTACTAAAAATCCCCCTAAACTTGCAAAGGCATATCGAAATCTGCGCGCAGAAATGCTTGCAGCAACCACTGAATATGCAGACGATGTCCGAAGTGGCACATTTCCTGGAGAAGAGCAGACTTTTCATTGAAAAAGTTCACAATTGACCTAGCACCACTGCGAAAATCTCGGGATTTTCGAAATCTTTGGGCCTCAGGCCTCATTACCAACATGGGTTCAATGATTACTTATGTTGCAGTCCCCTTTCAGATCAAAGAGATGACCAATTCTTATCTTGCTGTGGCAGTCAGCGGCCTTGTTGAAATCCTTCCCCTCATAATTTTTGGTCTCTATGGCGGCGTCCTCGCCGATGCTGTTGATCGAAAGAAGTTGATCTGGGTAACCGAGGCTCTTTCGATGATTCTGGTCTCCATTTTGCTCATCAATGCCCTCATGCCAAATCCAAGCCTGCCTCTGATTTATATAGTTGTCGGACTATTCGCCGCAGTCAATGGTCTGCAGCGGCCAAGTGCTGATGCAGCGCTACCCCAATTAGTGGACTATCAAGATTTGCCGGCAGCGAGTGCTCTCATGAGTTTGCGTTGGCAAGCAGGAGTCATCATTGGACCATCTATTGGTGGAATTCTTATTTCAACATATTCAATTCCTGTTGGTTACATGGTTGACCTATTCACATTTGTCGTCTCCCTCGCATTCTTGACTCGAGTTCGAAATATTCCACCTGCACATGAGGCTAGAAAGCCATCCCTGGCAGGCTTATTAGAGGGTGTGCGATATTCATATAATCGTAAAGATATTTTTGGAAGTTACTTAGTAGATCTCTCTGCAATGTTTTTTGCGATGCCAACAGCACTCTTTCCATTCTGGGCAGATCAACTTGGAACACCATGGGCGCTAGGAATGTTGTATGCCGCCGGCACCGTCGGTTCGGTTCTGGTGACTTTGACTAGCGGTTGGACAAAACATTATCGATACTACGGACGGGCAATCGCCATTGCTGCCCTGGGGTGGGGCGCTGCCATTTCCCTTGCCGGAATTTCAAATTCACTTATTTTGGTCCTACTCTTTTTGGCATTGGCTGGGGCCTCGGACATGGTTAGTGCACTCTTTCGAAGTGCGATGTGGAACCAATCGATCCCTGATGATTTTCGTGGACGACTTGCTGGAATCGAATTGCTTTCATATTCAATTGGACCAATGGCTGGACAAATTCGCGCTGCTTCGATGGCCTCTGCTACTAGCTTGACCTTCTCGGTAACTTTCGGTGGCATCTTGTGTGTCGCTGCCGTCCTGATTTTGATGATTTTCTTACCAAAATTCCGAAAATTCGACGTTCAAACGAACGAATATGCCGTTACAAAACGAATTTTGCGGGAAAAAAATGAAAATTTGGGAAAATAAGCAAAATATTTTTACTAACAAGTGAATATTTTCCAAAAATGCACAAAAAAATATAAAAATAAATATGCGACACGCACTCAATTTATTTACTCAAAATGTTGTCTTTTATTGCACTTTTGTGTCACGCTTATCCACGAACAGGTTTGGGTGACGGATCCGAACCATTCCGATAGGAGAAGTACGTGGCCGCAGCAAAAAAAGCAGCTCCAAAGAAGCGCAAGAAGGCAGCTGCTAAATCAGCAGCTCCAAAGCGTCGTAAGAAGGCAGCCGTAAAGGCAGCAGCACCAAAGAAGCGTCGCAAGAAGGCAGCTGCTAAGAAGGCTGCTCCAAAGCGTCGTAAGAAGGCAGCTGCAAAGAAGGCTGCTCCAAAGCGTCGTAAGAAGGCAGCTGCAAAGAAGGCAGCTC
>CAMDHH010000015.1 GCA_945898065.1 Bifidobacterium breve | reverse complement strand
TTAAAGCTTTTGTAATTCTCGGAGCCTTGGGGATTCTTGCTAATGCAGCATCTCGAAGCGCTAATGAGCGTTGGAACGTTATTCCCGCATTAATCATTACATTTGCTTTTTATCAAATTTTGAAATCCGACACAAAAAGAACAGAAGTAACCGCGTAGGCATTTCCGATGAGAGACCAAGTTCGAACCTCATACAGAATTTCCTCAGTAGCGATGGTTTCAAAAGCCATAGGGGGCGTGAGCCCGTTGGGGTGGCTTTCAAAGCCCGAGATAACTCTTATCGATCAAGCCCTCAATGACTATGAAATTGTGTGGGCCGCTGCCGGACATCCGCATGCTGTCTACCCAACATCATTTACTGAACTCATCCGCGTTACAAGCGCTACACCAATGGTTGTTGGAGATTGAAATGATACTTTCAACGCGGAGTTATAATTCACCAAAATCGAGAGATGTTCTTGTATTGGTGCACGGACTTGGTTCGGCTGCAACTGCATGGAAGCCAATAATTCCTGCGCTTTCTGAAAAGTTCAATGTGATTACTGTTGATCTACCGGGACATGGTCAATCGACATTTGATCCTGCGCAGGCGATGGATCCACAGTCACTTGCGCTCTTACTGCGTGATTCCATAAAAACTAATCACGGAGTCGATGAATTTCATTTGGTTGGCAATTCTTTAGGTGGGTGGATCTCACTTGAACTCGCATCCATTGCTCCTGCCAATGTAAAGAGCGTCACAGGTCTTGCACCTGCAGGATTATGGCTAGCGCCTTATTCAGCGCGATCTCCCGGAACTGCAGTTGCCAAAATACTTGCAAAGGCAATCAAAGTAGTCGCTCCGTATGCTGTTGATTTTGAATATGCGCGAAAAGTTGGTTTTGAAGATGTGAGTCCTCGTTGGAAAGAACTTTCAAAAGAGATTTGCTTAGATGCAACTATGGCGATGGCCACTTCTGCTGGCTATTACCCTGCCTGGGATGGAATGCTCAAGAGAAGATTTGATTCACCCATCAATTCGGATATTCCTGTTACGGTAATTTTTGGTGATAGTGATAACACGCTGCCCGCTCGTGATTGTCAAGAAAGAACTTTAATGCCAGAGCATGCACAGTGGTTTATCTTTGAAGAATGCGGACATGCACCTATGTGGGATTCGCCCCAGCAATGTATTGAAAAAATACTTGAAACTACTGGTGTTTTGAAATGATTGTTATTGCCTATTTTTGGCAGATTGAAAAGAAGAGAATTCCATTTGCGCTATCGCGAATGGCACTAAATCGTCGCGCTGTGCGCAATTTTCCCGGTGTTACTTTTGCAAAGTTATTAGGGTGTGGAACGGGTGAGCGTTTTACACCGAGTGATGCCGATCCTTTACGATGGGGAATTCTGGTAGTAATTGATGAAAACCAAGTAGATGCATTTGATAAGAGTTCCGTGGTTACAAAGTGGAGAAAGAATGCGCACTCTGAATTTCGAGCCCTACTCTCCCCTATTTCATCCCATGGACAATGGTCCAAGAGAGAACCGTTTAGCCTTTCAACGAAAGCAAGTGATGGCGCAATTGTCGCAATTACTCGGGCTCGGATTTCTTTCTTGGGAAATTTCAGATTTTGGAAAGCAGTGCCGCCTGTGACCACAAGCCTTCATAATTCACCCGGCTTGATTTCTGCGATAGGCATTGGTGAGGCACCTATTGGATTGCAAGGAACTTTTTCTCTATGGGAATCTGGTCAGGCGTTGCGCAATTTTGCCTATAAAGGTGAGGCGCATACCCAAGTAATCGCCGATACGAAGAAATATCAATGGTATTCAGAGGAACTCTTCGCTCGCTTCGCTGTTCTGGAGTTACGCGGCTCCTTATAAGTAGGGCAGAATTGCGTCATGTCGATTCGCCATTATTCGCAACGCGGAAATCGTCGCCGAGGAATTAATCCAAAAGCACGAGCACTTCTACTCGTCATTTTAGCAATAGCGCTTTTACTGCAGATTTCATATCCACTCCTCGATGGCGAGGTTCTGCGTGTTGTAACAATTGCAACTGTTTATTGGGGCGCCGCTGCCATGTCATTGCATGCACTCCTCGCCTACGGGTCACGCTATGCAATAACTTATTTATCTGTAACTTTGATTTACGCCTTCATCATTGAACAAATTGGCGTAAAGACAGGCTGGCCCTTTGGTCAATATTCATACGATGCATCTCTTGGTCCAAAGTTAGCCAGTGTTTCAATAGTTGTTCCTTTTGCTTGGGCCATGATGGCTCATCCATTACTCATTGCGTCACGACGTGTCGGTAAGAGTTGGGTATTTCTCTACGGTGGATTTGCGCTTATGGCATGGGATCTTTTCTTAGATCCACAAATGGTTGCTGCTGGGCGATGGAGCTGGACATTTACTGGAGCTCATATTCCTTTTCAACCAGAGATTCCACTCTCTAATGCATTCGGTTGGCTTTTTGCTGGAATGGGACTTATGGCAATCCTTCATCAAGTACTTCCTCGTGAACGCAGAAAAATTAGCGCAGGCTTTGGTGTAGTTGATTTTTATTTGGCGTGGAGCTGGTTCGGTGGTGTCGTGTCCAATCTATTCTTCTTTGGTAGGCCAGGTATTGCATTCTTTGGTGGCCTTGTTTATGGCGCAGTACTCGCTCCATATGCATTTTCTCGATGGCTCGGTAGACCGTAAAGTTATTTGAATGATTTTTGCACTGCTCAATCTTTTTTTATTGCTCATTGTCATCATTAATGCCCTGACGATGCCCAAGTTATCCCGAAAGTCTCTTTCTTCACAGTCAATAGCAATACATATTCCGATGCGCAACGAATCAGAAAATGTCATCGGACTAATTGAGATGCTAAATAATCAGAGCATTGACGGTGACTATCACTTCTATCTCCTTGATGATAATTCCATTGACGATACCTATGCGCTTCTAGAGAAGACCATAGGTAGTGATGATCGATTTACTTTATTGAATGGCAGTGAACTACCGCCAGGTTGGATAGGTAAGACATGGGCGCTGGAGCAACTTTTTCAGACTAGTAAAGAAGAAATCATTATTACTCTCGATGCTGATGTCCGAATTACCTCTGATGCACTTTCCCGTGCGGTAAATACATTAGATGCTTACGGACTCGATTTTCTCTCGATCTATCCACGCCAAATTGTCACTTCATTTGGGCAGCGAATGGTTCAACCGCTGCTGCAATGGTCATGGTTATCAACTCTGATATTGAGAGCAACTATGCGATCTACTAACCCAGCTTTTGCTGTTGCTAACGGGCAATTCTTTATAGTTCGCCGCAGCGCTTTATCTGGATATCAAGAAGTATCCAATAAAGTCCTAGATGACATGGAGTTAGCACGTGCTCTGTTGAAAAAAGGTCATAAGGGCAGCGTTATCAATGGTGGAGATATTGCACAGTGTCACATGTATTCATCCTTTGCGGAATTGCGCGCAGGGTATGCAAAATCATTATGGAAAGCATTCGGCTCAATTGGTGGAACAATTTTTGCCATTGTATTTATTCTGGCTTCCGGTGTTGTTCCAATAATTCTCATTCTTATGGGCTCAGTCTGGGGTTGGATTGCATTCGAACTCATAGTTCTCTCGCGCGTAATTAGCGCATCTCTATCAAATGGGCGAATATTTGATTCAATCATGCATCCAATATCGTCAATCATGCTTATCTACCTCATCATTTATTCTTGGAGTGTGCGCAAAAGCGTGGAATGGAAAGGTCGCACACTGTGAAAATAGTTGTCATAGGTGCAGGCGTTGGTGGAATGTGCGCAGCCGCTCGATTAGCAAAGGCTGGACACTCAGTTACGGTTTATGAAGGAAGTGATCGAGTCGGTGGAAAATTGCGTACTGAATGGATCGGTCGCTACGCATTTGATACCGGTCCTTCATTACTTACGCTGCCCGCTGTCTATAGAGATTTCTTCCTCAAAACAGGAAAACATATGGGCCAGGAGATGGAAGTCGTCTCAGTAAATCCCTCTTTTGATTATCACTTTGCTGATGGAAGTCAGGTCAAGTTTGCGAATCTTTCACGGTATGAAACTCTCAAATCGATTACAGAATCATTTTCTACACAAAGCGCACAACAGTGGGACTCACTCATGCGCGTGGCTGAGAAAATGTGGGACATCTCAAGAGAGCCCTTTATAGAATCTGAACTCAAATCCTCACTCTCGCTCCTGAAGAGACCAACATTTATCAAAGATTTGTTTGCCATTGCCCCGTGGAAATCATTGCGCCAATTAGCCGATGAAGAACTCACTGATATTCGATTGCGCTTCATTCTAGATCGCTACGCAACATATAGCGGATCAGATCCTCGCAAAGCCCCGGCTGTGCTTTCATCCATTGCATTTGTAGAAGAATCATTTGGTGCATGGCATATAAAAGGTGGCCTTGGAACCATGGCCAACGCGATTTATGAACGTTGCATCAAATATGGAGTTACTTTCCATCTATCAACTCCAGTTCAAGAAATCATCATTACTAAAGGCAAGGCCACTGGTCTTTTGTTAGCTAATGGAGAAAGAATTGAGAGTGATGCAGTCATTAGTAATGCAGATGCCTCTTTTACTTACAATTCGCTGATAAAGAGTGGCTCTAGGAAAGTAAAAAGAGTTCGAAAGAGATTAGCAAAGACTGAGGCCTCGCTGGCAGGATTTTCTTTACTCCTTGGCCTCCGTGCCAGCGATGAACCGAAACTTGAGCATCACACAATTCTTTTTCCAAAAGATTATGACCTAGAGTTTGATTCAATTTTTAACGCTAGGAAGCCAGTGATAGAACCAACTATTTACCTTTGCTCACCCAACGATGAAAAAATGGTCAAAAGCGAGAACTCTGTAGGTCTATTTGTTTTAGTCAATGCTCCTGTGCATTCAGAAGACCCGACAAAGGGGTGGGACTGGAGCGATGAAAAGTTCAATTCTGAGTATGCCAATTCAATAATTGACCAAATCGAAGCACGCAGTATTGCAATTCGAGGTCGCCTCGAAACAATAACAATTCGCACTCCTCTACAACTTCAAGAAAGTGTTAATGCACCCGGTGGTTCAATCTATGGAAGTTCAAGTAATGGAGCCCGCGCTGCATTCCTTCGAGCAAAAAATAGATCACCTATTAAAGGTTTGTATTTCGTAGGCGGCTCAGCGCATCCCGGAGGTGGCTTACCCCTCGTTGGAATAAGTGGGGAAATTGTGGCTAATGCAATTGGGAACGCGCAAAACGGACGACCAAATAAAGACTAATCGTTTGCAGTACTAAATAAGCAATTGAAAGATACGTCGTCCCTGAAATATTCACATGCCACATAATCAGAGCAATGAATATAAAACTGGCACGAACTGGACGCTCTACTGGTGTCACTACCCCTAGTTCATTGACTCCTAAAGAAGATAAACGAGCTCGGGCATACTCTTGAACGCTAGCAATAACCCAGAGCAGAATGGTTATCCAAGCAGGTACACCAATTCGATATAGTGCTACGAGCCACATTGCTTCACTAATTCGATCTGCTACAGAATCAAATATTGCGCCTCTTGCACTCTCTTTCTTTTGAAAGATTGCAACACTTCCATCGATGCCATCACAAAATAGCGAGAAGACTAAAAACGCAATTGCCCACAGTGATAGAGCCCAGTAGGCAGTTGCCACTGCTGCAAGTAAACCTAAGAGAGTCAGTGCATTAGGCGTAATGCGAAGTAGCGTTGCAACAAGACCGCAGCGATAAGAGATAGATAACCATGCTCCAACGATTCCTGTCACTGGAGAGCCGCTATGAAGCTGGCTCCATCTTTCAAGAAACTCATTTTTAGAGATCATTTAGCGTGATACTCCTAAGTTTTCATAAATCTCGCGAGTGGCCGTTGAACTATTCATTGTATAAAAATGAATACCAGGTACACCCTCAGCTAAAAGTTTTTGACATAAATCAGTTGCAATCTCGACACCGAGAGCCTGCACCGCTTCGGAATCATCTTCCACCGCAAGAAATCGTTTCATAATCAAATCTGGAATTGGAGTTCCGCCAAGTTCAGACATTCGACTGAGTTGCTTTACATTTGTCACAGGCAAAATTCCAGCAATAATTGGCAAACTTGAACCTCTTGCACTCAAACGATCAACTAGTTTGCGCCACCTATCGACTTCAAAGAAAAATTGTGTAGTTGCAAAAGTTGCACCTAGTGACTCTTTTTTGATTAGTACATCAATATCTTTATCAAAATTTCCACCCGATGCTGGATGGCCATCCGGAAATGCAGCAACGCCAATTGAAAATCCACCAAGAGTTGCAGCGAGTTCAACTAGTTGATCTGCATGATCAAATCCACCAGGAGTAGAACTCCACGGCGCACTTGGTCCACCCACAGGATCCCCGCGTAGCGCCAAAATACTTGTAATCCCTGCGTCGCGATACTTACCTAAAATTTCGACAAGTTCTTCTTTAGTTGAACCGACGCATGTTAGGTGTGCAACTGTTGGAATTTTTGTTCGCTCTGTGATGTGAGAAGTGATTGCAATGGTGCGATGACGAGTACTTCCACCCGCACCATATGTCACAGAGATGAAATCAGGGTGTAGTGCTTCAAGGCCTGCCATCGCAGCCCAAAGGCGCTCTTCACCCTGCGCATCTTTAGGCGGGAAGAATTCGAATGAGTATGAAGTGCGTTTTGCCACGGAGTGAGGGTACCGTTACCGCGTGATGGATGAGCAACAAGCAACACTTGCGAAGGTCCGCGAGAGCATCGAGTCAGAACTTTCCGATTTTCTTAGCAAGAAGAGCGCATACCTCGAATCGATATCTAGTGATCTAGTACCCGTTGCACACTCTCTTTCCTCCTTCTTACTCGATGGTGGGAAAAGACTTCGCCCACTCTTTGCATATAGCGCCTTTGTTGGCGCAGGTGGAGTCATTGGTAAGAATATTATTCGTGCAATCTCAAGTCTCGAATTATTACAAGCCTGCGCACTTATCCATGATGATCTTATGGATGGCTCTGATACACGACGAGGTAAACCATCAATACATCGACATTTTGAAACTATTCATCAGCGTGAAGAGATGGAAGGTTTCGCAGAGCGTTATGGAATGGCTGCTGCGGTTTTGCTAGGAGATTTAGCGCTCGTGCTCTCTGACCAGATGCTCAATTCTGCAGGCTTAGATTCAGCACAGATGCACTCAGTACTTCCTGTTCACGACGAGATGCGTGTCGAACTCATGGCAGGACAATTCTTAGATATCCACGAACAGACTCAGAAAAATACAAGTGTGGAACGCTCGCTCACAATTGCGCGTTACAAGTCGGGTAAATACACAATTGAGCGCCCACTTCATATTGGATCCTCTCTTGCTATCACTGATGCGAAATCTCGCAAAAGTATTGATGATGCGTACTCTGCTTATGGACTGCCACTCGGTGAAGCATTTCAGCTTCGTGATGACCTACTTGGTGTATTCGGAGATCCATCAGTAACGGGTAAGCCTGCTGGAGATGATTTGCGAGAAGGTAAGCGCACCGTTCTCGTGGCTATGACTTTAGAGAATTCATCTACTAGTGCCGTCACTCGATTTATGAGCTCATTTGGCTCATCAGAATTGAAGGCAACTGATGTGGAAGCACTTCGCGAAATAATTATTGAATCTGGGGCACGTTCTCGTGTTGAAGAACTCATTGATTCTCGAACTTCTAGCGCGCTAGAAGCGCTGGGACATGGTGAAATTAACCCCGTTGGACAAGCTCTCCTTACAGAGCTTGCCGCCTTATCGACCCGTAGGAGTATGTAGAAATTATGAGCGCACGAGTAAAAGGTCCTACGGATCATGTTGTTGTAGTCGGCGCAGGACTTGCTGGCTTGAGTGCTGCACTGCGACTAGCTGGCGCTGGACGAAAAGTAACTGTCATTGAACGCGAATCAGTACCTGGTGGACGCAACGGATTACTTCAAAAAGATGGTTACTCATTTGATACTGGACCATCAGTTCTAACAATGCCCTCATTGATTGAAGGTGCTTTCAACTGCGTTGGTGAGAACATGAAAGATTGGCTCGAACTCACCCCGGTCTCACCTTTGTATCGTGCCTTTTATGCTGATGGTTCACAAATCGATGTACACGCAAATACTCAGGCAATGGAGGCAGAAATCTCCGAAAAGATTAGCGCAAGTGAAGCAGCTGGATATCGTCGTTACGTTGACTTTGTAACTAAGTTATACAAGTACGAGATGAATGATTTTATCGATAGAAATATTGATAGTCCGCTTAATTTGCTCACACCAAATCTTGCTCGATTGATTGCACTGGGTGGTTTTCGCAAACTCTCTCCCAAGGTAAATCAATTCATGAGCGATCCACGCCTACAAAGGGTTTACTCCTTTCAAGCAATGTATGCAGGTGTAAGTCCTCAGCAAGCGCTAGCAATCTATGCAGTTATTGCATATATGGATTCAGTCAATGGTGTTTTCTTTCCTAAGGGCGGAATGCATGCAGTCCCCCGCGGACTTGCTGCTGCAGCTCAAAAACATGGTGTTGAATTCAAATACAACACAACTGTTACTGGTTTAGAAATCGTCAATGGTCGCGCGAAAGCAGTCACAACTAATACCGGTGAGCGCGTGGAGTGTGATGTGGTTGTTCTTAATCCAGATTTACCCGTGATGTGGCGCGAACTTCTTGGAAAAACTCCTCCCTCTATCAAAAGACTTAAGTATTCGCCATCGTGTGTAACGCTCCTGGCTGGCTCTTCGAAGAAATATGACCATGTTGCTCACCACAATATTCATTTTGGAGAATCATGGGATGGGGTCTTTGATGAACTCATCAAAAAGAAGGTGCTCATGACTGATCCCAGCATTCTTGTCACGGTTCAATCTCAAGATGATCCAGATTTAGCGCCGCCAGGAAAAGAGTCTTACTACGTACTTTTCCCAACTCCAAATCTTGATGCCAAAATTGATTGGAAAACTCAAGCAAAGCCATATCGTGATCACATGGTTAGTACTTTAGAAGCAAGAGGCTATGAAGGCTTCGGCGATGCAATTGAAGTTGAAGAGCTAACAACTCCATTAGATTGGCAGAATCAAGGGATGGAACGCGGTGCACCATTTGCAAGTGCACATACTTTCTTTCAAACAGGACCATTTAGACCTCGCAACTTAGCTGCAGGATTTGAAAATATTGTTTTTGCAGGTTCTGGTACTCAACCTGGCGTTGGTGTTCCTATGGTTTTGATCTCTGGTCGATTAGCTGCAGAAAGAATTGTGGGTCCGGTGAAGTAAATGGACGAACTCGCGTCGGCCGGTATTACTGATCCACTTCTAAGGCAGTCTTACACAGAATGCAAACGACTCAATTCACTCCATGGAAAAACTTATTACTTAGCCACACTTTTGCTGCCGCGAGAGAAGCGACCATTTGTTCATGCTCTCTATGGTTTTGCGCGATATGCCGATGAAATTGTCGATGACCTTGCATCTGATCTAACTATTGAAGAAAAACGTGACCTGCTCTCACGCTGGGGTGACCAAGTTCTTCAAGGACTATCAACTGGAAATAGCAATGACGTTGTAGGTCGAGCACTCATCGATACGGTCGCCAGATTCAAAATTCCCCATGAACACTTTGTTGCATTCCTACACTCCATGAAAATGGATCTCAGCGTTACTTCTTATGCTAACTATGAAGCGCTTATGGAATATGTGTACGGTTCTGCAGCCGTTATTGGCTTGGAGATGGTTCCCATCCTTGGGCCACTCTCCGAAAGGGCATATGAACCAGCTGAAAAACTAGGAATTGCATTTCAGTTAGCAAATTTTATTCGCGATGTAAATGAAGACTTGGATAGAGGGCGCGTGTACTTACCCCTTGATGAACTCGCATCCTTTGGAGTAGATAGAGAATTACTCGAAAGACGAGTTCTAACTCCTGGAATTGTTCAGGCTCTCAAATTTCAAATTGCGCGCGTTCGACAACTTCAAAAAGAGGCGACTCCTGGAATACAAGAACTTGCTCCATCGAGTCGTCCATGCATAGAAGCTGCAAGTGAGTTGTACTGCGGAATAGTTGATGAGGTAGAAAAGATTGATTATCAGATCTTCAACAAGAGAGCTAAGACTTCAATTGCTAGACGTGCTCGCGTTGCATCGAAAGCTTACGTGAAAGCGCTTCAGGCTCGCTGATTCTTCTTACCGATATATACCCAGAGCGATAAAACACTGAGTAAGAGAGAGAACCCAAAAAACAAATCTTCAACTGGTGCCGAGGCGATACGAAGACCAATGATTGACTCTGGTTTGTACATCACTATATTGCGCGATGTGAGCCACCAATTGGTAACAAATTGAAAGGGCACAATGATCGCGTACGAGGTCCAAAAAACTCTTCGTGTAAATAGATGAATTTTTGTGACTCTCAAATCAAAAACAATAGCTAGCACAAATGAGAGAAGAGCAATCTGGGTATAAGTCATTTCTCATCCCCTACTAACCAATGTTTTTTTACTCTTCGCACCGCTTCAATAGTCATAATTCCTGCGATAGGGATAATGATGAAGAATAGAAACTCCTCAAGTGGAATATTGAATGGGCCAAAGATGCCGAGGATCTTCTTTGAATCGAAATACCAATGGCCCCTGGAGATGGCATAGGCATCCCAGCAGAGAAATAAAAATGCTATTGGCGTAATACTCATCGCTACCCTTTTAAATCGCGCTAGAACTCGAACGCATAGCGCGAGCTCCAACCAAAAAGAGCCGCATATGGTGAAGGCGAGCATGGCCATGTAACTCCACTTGAGCATAAATATATTCTTCCCTATTCAAGGCAGAACGCGCACTTTTTGAATTGATTCGATAGAGTTACAAATGCGGGAGCCCACAAGGCTGAGAGGGTCTGAGATTCAGATCGACCGCTTGACCCGTCCGGTAATGCGGATGTGGAAGGAAATGTGATGTCCTCTATTTTATTTACTGCGTGGGGCTACCCAGTATCAATCCTCGAATCAATTGCTGCATCAACTTCATTAGTTGGAGTTTGGCTCGGAACTACACGAAAAAGAATTACTTGGCCATGGTGGGCATTGAGCAGCACTTTATACGGAGTCTTTTTCTATCAAGCAAATTTATTGGGAAGTGCCGCGCTTCAAATAGTTTTTGTTATTGCAGCAGTACTCGGTTGGTTAGATTGGGAACCAACCGGTGCTAAACCCGGAAAACTTTCTAATCGCTTTCGTATCTATTGGATAGTCGGACTCATTCTGGGATGGGTAGCACTTGCTCCACTGCTCTCACGTATTGGCGCAGCAGCAACGTGGGTTGATTCATTCCTCTTTGTGGGATCTCTTATTGCTCAAATATTGATGGTTCTTCAAAAATACGAAACATGGCCACTATGGCTAGTAGTTGATGTAGTAGGAACAGCACTCTATGCACAACAGGGCTACTGGTTTACATCCTTGCTCTATTTTATCTTCACAATTGTTGCAATTATTGGTTGGAAGAAGTGGTATGGATCTCGTATCAGCACTGACTGATTTATGCGTAGGTACACCACGTGTAGGTAACACACATATCATTGCAATTGACGGCCCTGCAGGTGCTGGAAAAACAACCTTAGCGCTGCAAATATCACAAGCACTCACTTCTAGATTTTCTATCGAAGTGGTGCATATGGATGATTTATATAGCGGGTGGGATGGAGCGCTTGGAGAAAATCTCACAGTGCAACTTTCAAAAATAATCGATGCTCAAAAGAAATCCCAAAATTACCTACTTCCACATTTTGATTGGAATACTAATAAGTATTCAACCCCTCGGGATCTAAAATCGCCTCAAATTCTCATATTCGAGGGTGTAGGAAGCGCACGAGCAATTGTTCGAAATAGTGCAACAACTACTATCTGGATAGAAGTTGACCGCGCTGTTGGAATCAAACGAGTAATCGCCCGTGATGGCGACGAAATTGAATCTCAAATGAAACAATGGTTGATAGACCAAGAGATATATTTCACTTCTGATAAAACTCGAGAAAGTGCGCAATTTATACTGAGTACATAGCAATATTGGGCGCGCCCATCGCCTACTCGAACGGCTTCTTCTCTAAAATCTCATACATGTCAGACCTCACCGGCGAACTCATTGATGGGCGCTATCAGCTCATTCGCCAGATCGCCAACGGTGGTATGGCTGTAATCTATGAAGCACTCGATACTCGATTAGATCGCAAGGTTGCAGTAAAGATTATGCATCCGCATTTAGCTCAGGATGAAGATTTTGTCGGGCGCTTTATTCGTGAAGCTAAAGCTGCTGCTGCCCTTTCACATCCCAATATTGTTGCCGTGCAAGATCAAGGTTGGAATCAAAGCGGGGCCCCGGCAGTTTTCTTGGTCATGGAGTTGATTGAAGGACATACACTTCGTGACTTTATTTTTGAGCGTGGGCGATTTGATGTCAAGGATGCAATCACTTATCTCACACCGATATTGAGCGCCCTCGCTGCTGCACACAGAATTGGCATTGTTCACCGTGATATCAAGCCTGAAAATATTTTGATTTCGAAAGAGGGCCGGGTAAAGATTGCCGATTTTGGATTAGCGCGTGGGGCTCTTCTTGGGACAACAATGACTGCCGAGTCCAGCATTATTTTAGGAAGCGTTTCATACCTCTCCCCCGAACAAGTGCAAAGAGGCGTGGCAGATTCTCGAAGTGATGTCTATGCAACAGGAATCGTTGCATTTGAGATGCTTACTGGTGAAAAGCCTTTCCTAGGTGAAACACCAATTCAAATTGCATACATGCACGTCAATGAAAAAGTCCCGGCAGTAAGTACCAAGCGAAAAGATATTCCTCCAGCACTCGATTCTCTTATTCTTCGGGCCACGAATTCGAACCCAGATGAACGCCCACGTGATGCTGGCGAATTCCTTGCCGAATTGCAGAAGATTTTGGGCGTTATGGATCCAGCACGAAACCAAATGAGTTTGGAACTAGATTTACCTGTACCTGTTACTAAAGAGAAACGCCGCGATAAAAAGATTGAGCCAGTTCAAGAAAAATCGATTACTAAAGAGAGTACCGCTGCGCTACGAACTAAAAAACGTAAAGCAAGCAAACGTGTTCGAAGAAATCGTTGGATTGCATTTTTCCTTGCCGTCGTATTGGGTATCGGTAGTTGGTATGCACTCGTTGGTCCTGGTTCACGAGTTGTAGTTCCATCTGTAGTCGGCGGTACTCTCGACGATGCAACAAATGCGCTTACCCCACTGGGCCTTACTGCAGAAGTGAGTGAAAAAATTTTCGATGAAGAAATTGGTAAGGGAAGAATCATTTCCTCTGACCCTGAAGGTGGCGGTCGTGTCGATGCGGGTGGAAGTGTAAAGATAATCATTTCAAAGGGTCCCGAACGATATGTCATACCTCCTCTTCAAGGTCTAACACCTGAAGCAGCTCAAGTAGCTATTGAAAAGCAACAACTTCGCTTCGGCTCACTAACACAAAATTTTAGTTCTTCGATTCCCGACGGATTTGTAATCTCCTCTTCTCCAGCAAGTGGTGGCTCTGTAAAACGGGCAACAGTGATAAATATTATTGTTAGCAAAGGAATAGAGAAGGTAGAGATAGTTTCTTATCTTGGAAAAAGCGGCGAGCAAGCCCTCAATGAATTAACAGAGGCTGGATTTAGTGTTGAGTCGAAATATGAATTCAACGAAAGTGTTCTAGCTGGTGGAGTTATTTCACAAAGCCCCGATGGAACTACTCCTGCAGAAAAGGGCGCAAAAGTTCTTTTGATTATTTCCAAAGGCTCGCAATATGTATATATTCCAAATATTTATTCACTACCTGAATCTCAGGCGATTAAAGCGCTAAGGGATCTTGAGCTCAAAGTGAGTGTCAAGAAAATGGGCAAAAAGAGTGTGAAGAGTGTTACAAATATTGCCCCTAAAGTTGGCACGAAGGTAAAACGTGGCAGTACGGTGGTCATCACAGTAGGGTAAGCAAATGTCTCCAGCAGCTAAAACAAAAACTCGTCTAGGTGCACACACTCCAACCTCTGGCGGAATGGTCAAGCGCTCCCTGGGCTATGCCCAAACTATTGGCGCTGATGCGATTCAGATTTTTGCATCAAATCCTCGTGGTTGGGCGCAATCAACACCTAATCCAGAGGCCGATGAAGAGTTTCGTACAAAAGCTGCAGAGTTAGATATCTACACATATGTGCATGCATCTTTTCTTATAAATTTGGGATCACCTACTGAAAATACTTATGTGAATTCACTTGCATCAACTGCATACTCGTTGAAACGTGGTGCAGAAGTTGGCGCTCGAGGAGTTGTTATCCATACAGGCTCTGCCGTCAATGAAGACCATGTAGATAATGCCTGGAAGCAGATTCACGAAGGAATGATGCCGGTGCTCAATGCACTCGGAGATGATGCTCCATTTTTATTACTTGAGCCAACTGCTGGCCAAGGACAATCATTGGTGAAAAAGCTCGATGATCTCGAAAATTATCTCAAGGCCCTTGAATACCATCCAAAAGTTGGAATCTGTCTCGATACATGTCATGTATTTGCTGCAGGTCATGACATTGCCAAAAAAGGTGGGATGAAAGAGACAATCGATTTACTCATTGAAATTGCTGGTCTGGAGCGCTTCCAACTTATTCATGCAAATGATTCTATGGATGTATGTGGCGCTCTCAAAGATCGTCATGCAAATATTGGACAAGGCAAAATCGGTGTAGAGCCATTTAGAGAACTTCTTGCTCACCCAGCAGTTAGGAACGTTCCACTCATTCTTGAAACTCCTGGGATGGAACCTGCACATGGTCCTGAAATTGAATTGCTCAAAGAGTTACGAGATTCCAAATGACAACAGCAAAACACGCCTACAAACTAAAAATGGCGCCGTGGGCCTTGCTCACAGTCTCTATTGCTTGGGGCTTTTCATTCGTTGTGATGAAGGATGCAATCGAGCGACAGAGTGTAAACAATTTTCTATTTACTCGTTTTGGCTTAGCAGTCATCGTTATGGTTGCAATCAAACCTAAGGTAATTCAGTTTTTTACTAAAGATCTCTTACTTCGCGGCGGGGCTGCAGGTCTATTTCTTGGTAGTGGCTACATCCTTCAAACTTTGGGACTTGCCCGTACAGGGGCTGCTATCACTGGTTTTGTTACCGGCCTATATATTGTGCTTACACCTTTGATTGCATCACTATTTTTTAGAGAACGTGTTACTCGATTTACATGGATTTGTGTATTTATCGCAACTATTGGTCTTGGTCTTTTATCTATCCGTGGATGGTCTGTCGGATTTGGCGAATTACTCGTCCTAGGAAGTGCAATTACATTTGCTCTCCATATTGTTGCTTTGAGCCGATGGAGTAATGGGCGCGATACCTACGCAATGACGGTTGTGCAATTGGCAATGTGTGCAATAGTCGCTGGTATTGGTTCTGCTTTTGAAGGCTATTCATTACCTCCAGATAATGGCGTTTGGGCAGTGGTAATTTTCACTGCTGTATTTGCTACTGCGATCGCATTTATCGTCCAGACATGGGCGCAGGCTCATATGAGCGCAACAAAAGTTGCTGTCATTCTCACGATGGAAGTTGTATTTGCTGCAATCTTTGCAGTTCTAGTTGGCGGAGAGAGCTTGAGTCTTCAAAACTCAATCGGTGGAATCATGGTCGTTATTGCCATGTATTTGATTGTTATACGAGAAGAGAAATAGGCTCATCACATGATTGATCTTCGCTCTGACACAGTTACCGTCCCTGACCAAGGAATGCGCGAAGCAATTGCGCAAGCTCCTGTTGGTGATGATGTCTATAGTGATGATCCAACTGCTAATTCACTCGAGGAACGCGTCGCTGCACTCTTTGGAAAAGAGGCTGGGCTATTTACCCCAACTGGCTCACTCGCAAATCAATTATCTATTCGTTCCTTAGTCTCCCCCGGTGAAGAACTAATAGCGGAGACTAATTCTCATATCGTTCGCGCCGAACTAGGTGCTGCGGCAGTATTTAGTGGGATTACAACCCGCACATGGCCAGCGCGCAATGGATTACTCAAGGCAGGTGACGCACTTGAAATTGCACGACCTGATTCAGGTCCTTACTTAGTTTCTACGGCTGCAATCGCTGTTGAAAATACTCATAACTTCGGTGGCGGAACGGTTCAACCCATCGATCAAATAAAAGAACTGCATGCAGGCGCATCAAAGTTGGGACTTTATTTGCATCTCGATGGTGCACGAATCTGGAATGCCCATGTTGCAAGTGGTGTCTCATTTCTTGAATATGGAAAATATTTCGAAACAATCAGTGTCTGTCTTTCTAAGGGCCTAGGAGCACCAGTTGGCTCCGTCATGCTTTCAACGAAAGAGCGCATCACTAAATCTCGCGTATGGCGAAAGCGCTATGGCGCAGGCATGCGCCAAATTGGAATTCTTGCTGCCGCGGGACATTACGCACTTGATAACAATATTGAACGCTTGGCGCAGGATCATGGCCGCGCAAAAAAATTAGCAATTGCACTTTCTACAGTTGATTCAACACTTATTGATCCTTCAACTGTAGAAACAAATATCGTTGGACTAGATCTTTCTTCTCTACCGATTACAGCAGCTGAACTTGCAACACGATGTAAGGCTCAAGGCTTACTAATTAGCGCACTTGGACCAAAATATGCGCGCTTAGTAACTCATATGAATTTTGATGATGCGCAATGCGATGAAGCAATTGAAATCCTAAAGAAAGCCCTCGTGGCTTAGTAGCCATTCTTTCTTCTCTAAACCGTAGGCATAATTTCCAAGCGCTCCACCTGTTTTTACAATACGGTGACATGGAACAACCAACATAATCGCATTCTTCGCACACGCACTTCCTGCTGCCCGAACCGCATCAGGGCTTCCAGCGCGAGATGCAAGGTCTGCATATGAAATAACTTTGCCAGCACTGACTTTGCGCATTGCCTTCCAGGCAGCTTGTGAAAAATGAGCTCCCGGTTGGCGAACTTTGATTGCGTTGATGGCAGAGATATCTCCATCAAAATAATCATTGAGTAATTCAGTTATTTTGGGAATTGCTTTGACGCTCTTTATTTCACGAAGCTGATCATCGCTATCAAGAGAGGCCTTCAGGGCTGCGATAGTTGAAAGATTTATACCTAAAACAATATCTTCATCAACAATAATATTGAGAGTTCCTATTGGCGTCTCATGAGATGTCAAAAGGAGTGTCACGCAGACAAAATTAGCGGTCGCGAAGCATCTCCGCAACCAAAAATGCGAGCTCTAAAGACTGTGCATGGTTGAGTCGAGGGTCGCACGCAGTCTCATAGCGTGTCGATAAATCCTCATGTGAAATCTGCTCTCCACCACCAACACATTCAGTGACATCATCGCCGGTGAGTTCAATATGAATTCCACCTGGATGTGTGCCGAGTGCTTTGTGAACTTCAAAGAAGCCCTTTACTTCATCCATAACATCATCAAAGCTACGAGTCTTATATCCCGTTGGGGCTTCATATGTATTGCCGTGCATTGGATCGCATACCCACAAAACTTGTGCTCCAGATTTAGTAACACCTTCAACGAGGCCAGGCAATACTTCGCGGATCTTGCCTGCACCCATACGAGTGATCAAGGTAATTCGACCTGGTTCACGATTTGGATCAAGTTTTTCAATGAGTGCAAGAGCATCGGCGACAGTTGATTTTGGTCCGAGTTTAATTCCAATTGGATTTCTTACCTTTGATGCAAAATCAACATGCGCCCCATCGAGTTGACGAGTGCGCTCACCAATCCAAATGAAGTGGCCAGATACGTCATATGGATCGCCAGAGCGTGAATCGATTCGAGTCAGCGCCTTCTCGTATTCGAGGATGAGTGCTTCGTGACTGGAATAGAAATCAACAGTTTTGAATGCTTCAGGGTCAACTCCTGCAGACTTCATGAAAGAGAGAGCGCGTCCAATTTCGTTCGCCATCTTTTCATAACGTTCACCAACGGATGAATCGCGGATAAAGCCCTTATTCCATTCGTGCACCTGGCGAAGGTCAGCAAAACCACCTTGCGTAAATGCGCGCACAAGATTGAGTGTTGAGGCAGATGTGTTGTAAACACGTACTAAACGGTTTGGATCCGGGGTGCGAGACTTCTCGGTAAATTCCAGATCATTGACCGCATCGCCTCGATATGCAGGAAGTGTTACATCACCACGTGTTTCCATATCGTTAGAGCGAGGCTTTGCGAACTGACCAGCCATACGGCCAACTTTTACTACTGGCAGGCTTGAGTGATACTGCAAAACTGCAGCCATTTGAAGAATTGTTTTGATGCGATTGCGAATTGAATCTGCAGTTGCGCCACTAAAAGTTTCTGCGCAATCTCCACCTTGTAACCAGAATGCCCGACCTGCTGCAGCTTCTGCAATCTGTGCTTTTAGATTGTCACACTCACCTGCAAAGACAAGTGGAGGAAATGATTTTAGTTCTGCAACAGCACTTTTAATCTGTGCACCTTCAGGACCTCCTGGCCATTGTGGTTGCTGAGCAGCGACAAGGCCAGGAGTGAAGAGATTATCTAAAGTGCTCATGGGGATAAGAATAGAAGATTCATAGGCAATCGCGGAGTGCGATTATCCAAAGAATATCTCTGACTCCTTATATAGCTCGATTGGTACGGTCTTGAGCTTTTCAGTAGCTGATGCCAATGGCACACGAGCAATATTTGTGCCATGAAGTGCAACCATCTTGCCGAAGTCGCCATCGTGAACTGCTGTAATTGCGTGAAGTCCAAAACGAGTAGCAAGTACACGGTCAAATGCTGATGGTGTACCACCACGTTGAATATGTCCTAGAACTGAAGTGCGAGCCTCTTTGCCAGTCTTCGCTTCAATCTGTTGAGATAGCCATTCGCCAATTCCAGAGAGTTTTACGTGACCGAATGCATCAAGTGTTTGATCTTTAGTCTGCATATCGCCATCTTGTGGAATAGCACCTTCAGCAATAACGATGATTGGTGCAAATCCACTCTTGAATCGTGATTCAACCCATTCGCAGACTTTATCGACTGAGAATTTTACTTCTGGAATCAAAATACATGCAGCTCCTCCAGCAATACCAGAGTGCAACGCAATCCAACCTGCATGGCGACCCATAACTTCAACTACGAGTGCGCGGTGGTGAGATTCTGCAGTTGTATGAAGGCGATCAATTGCCTCCATTGCGATATTGACTGATGTATCGAATCCGAATGTGTAATCAGTGTTATTGAGATCATTATCGATAGTCTTTGGAACTCCAATAACTTTTACTCCGAGTGCATCAAGCTTTGTCGCTACTCCGAGAGTATCTTCGCCACCGATTGCAATAAGAGCATCGATTCCAGCTTTTGCAAGATTATCTTTAATCTTTTCTACGCCATTTTCAATCTTGAATGGATTGGTGCGTGATGAACCAAGAATCGTTCCGCCACGAGGCAAAATTCCACGAGTTGTTGCGAGGTTGAGTTCCATGGTGAGCCCCTCTAGTGGACCCTTCCAACCATCTCTAAAACCTACAAACTCATATCCATATTCTTTTACGCCTTTGCGAACAGCTGCACGAATAACAGCGTTGAGGCCTGGGCAATCTCCGCCACCTGTGAGGACACCAATGCGCATCTTTATAACTCCAAAATATCTAGATTAATATCCAGATTCGATGAATAAGTGAGGGAATACATCACGCTCACTTGTGGTCAACGTTGACCGGCACAGTCTAACCTTTCCCTATGGCAAAGGAACAATTAATCGCAGGCGTAGATTCATCAACCCAATCGGTCAAGGTCGTCATTCGTGATGCATCCACTGGCGAACTCAAACGGGAAGGGCGAGCATCTCACCCCGATGGTACAGAAGTAGATCCTGCTGCGTGGAAAGTCGCACTTGATGCCGCACTTGTTGAGGCGGGTGGATTAAGCGATGTTGAGGCAATCTCAATTGGTGGTCAGCAACATGGAATGGTTGCACTCGATAGCAATGGCGCAGTAATTCGCAAAGCCCTCTTATGGAATGACACACGCTCTGCAGATGCTGCCAATGATTTGAATAAAGAACTTGGCGGTAATGCAGAAGTGGCTCGTAAAGTTGGTTCTGTTTTAGTCGCATCATTTACTGCAACGAAACTTCGCTGGATGGCAGATAACGAAAGTGCTAATGCCGCAAAAGTTGCAGCAGTGGCGCTCCCCCACGATTGGCTTTCATGGCAGCTACAAGGAGCAAAAGATTTTTCAACTCTCTTTACAGATAGAAGTGACGCTTCGGGTACTGGGTATTTTGATCCCGCAACGTCGCACTATCGCGAAGATATTGTGAAGTTAGCGCTTCGCCATGATTCCGATGTCTATCTTCCTAAAATAATTGCACCATCATCATTTGGTGGCCAGACTTCAGGTGGAATTCCGATCGCTGCAGGTGCTGGCGATAATGCAGGTGCAGCACTAGGTCTGCAAGCAGAACCTGGTGATGTTGTTGTATCCCTTGGAACCAGTGGAACTGCATTTGCCGTTTCGCAAACTCCAACCCATGATGCAAGTGGTGCTGTTGCTGGATTTGCCGATGCGACAGGACGCTTCTTGCCTCTTGTATGCACACTCAATGCTGCTCGTATTTTTGATGCAGCAGCAGCAATTCTTGGAAAGAGTCACGATGAAGTTGGTCAACTAGCACTGGCTGGTGAACCTGGTGCACATGGGCTCACTCTCCTGCCTTATTTCGAAGGTGAGCGCACACCTAACCGCCCACATGCAACAGGTGTATTTGATGGAATGAATATTTCTAATTCAAATCAAACCGATATCGCTCGAGCCATGATTGAAGGAATGCTTGCAGGACTCGCTGATGCAGTTGATGCACTCGTTGCACTTGGCGTCAATGTAAATCGAATTCTTCTCATCGGTGGCGCAGCAAAGAATCCTGCAATCGCGCCAATTGCAAGTGCACTCTTTGGCCGCGAAGTATTACTTCCGCCACCTGGTGAATATGTTGCTAACGGTGCAGCAAAACAAGCAGCATGGGCCCTACTTGGTGGAGCAACTGCACCAACATGGGATCTCGGTGAGATTTCACGTCACACCGCAAAACCAACACCACATGTGATGGAAAAGTATCGAAGCCTCAAAGCTCGCACGGAGAATTGGTAATCCAAATCTTTTCAGGTACATTCGCATAACAATGACGCGTCGTAACTGGATTCTTTTTGCTCTCACAGGTTTCTTATGGGGAATTCCTTACCTGCTTATTAAAGTTGCAGTACGCGATTACTCCCCTGCACTTGTTGTCTGTGGTCGAACACTCATTGGTGCAGCAATTCTCATTCCTATTGCAATGAAAATGGGCTCTCTACGTTCAGCTCTTAAGGGCATTCGCTACGTAATCCCTTACGCATTCGCTGAAATGGTTGGTCCATGGATTCTCATCACAACTGCAGAGACAAGAATTACTTCTGGTCTTGCCGGACTTCTAGTTGCAACCGTCCCAATTTGGTCAACAATTCTCACATCTCTACACGGCGATAGAAGTGTGTGGAAACCTCGTCGTTTATTAGGAATTAGCGTTGGTTTTATTGGAGTCATTGCCCTTGTTGGTATTGAAAGCATTACTGGGACTAGTGATCCGTTGGCAATTGGTGCAGTAATTCTTGCTTCAGTTCTCTATGCCTTTGCAACTATTCGAGTAACTCGCGCACTTCCGGGGGTCTCGGGCATCGCAATCAATGGAGTTGCAATGTTAATTACCGGAATTTTCTATTTGCCACTAGCAATAGTCCAATGGCCAACCGAGACTCCATCTGCAGCATCTACATATTCACTTATTTCCCTAGGTGTATTTTCAACTGCTATCGCCTTTGCGCTCTTCTTTATTGTTATGGATGAGATCGGACCTGCTCGTGCATCCCTTGTTACTTACATGAACACCGCCGTTGCCGTTATTTTGGGAGTAATTATTTTATCTGAGCCACTCACCCTTGGAATTATCGTTGGACTTCCACTGGTATTAGTCGGCTCCTACTTTGCAAGTAAGAAATGACTCTATGGACAATTCGCAAGTAAGAGAGATTATCGCTTCGCATGTTTCGAAAACCCGTATACATTCTTCGCATGAGCACATCGGCTCCATTGATTCTTTTGGTAAGAACACAAGCCCTTGGTTCCCAGTAGATATTGAACCTGCATTACTTCCATCAGCAACAACTCTCCTTGACTTATTGTTCTCTCCTTACACAACTCCTCAACTCAAAGCAATGGGAGCTAGCTATCCACCTGTTGATGCCTTTACGGATGATGATGCTTTTCTGAAAGCAATGAATATTCTTCGTCCAATTATTAAATCTAATTCCGGTATTGGTGTTTTAGTTTGTCTCGATCGCGGGCTCAAAATTCTTCATGGAATTGGTTTGAACGAAGCACTTTCAAGTGCAAATAGAGAATTATTATTGAGATTAAATTTGAGTATCAAGGATAAGTATTCTGATTACTTTCAATGGTTTAGTGAGGTAATGGAGAAAACAGGTACTGACTCACTTCTCAAACCCGTACACCCTGAGTTCTTTCTTAGTGATTCACTGAAAGAAAATGCTGGAGAATTACGCTATTCGATTCCAATCATGAGAATTGATTCATTGGTCGGCTTCCAGCATGATGAAAAGATTCTAGATTTTGCAGGCGTTGAACGGGCAGCAGGATTTGCTATAAAAAATTCTTCAAATCTGGATGAAATGATTACTTGGTTTTTTGGAATTTGTGACACTTTTCAGGTTTGCTCTCTCAAGCAACTTCAGGCTTATTCGCGCCCTCTCTCCGTTTTGGATTGCACGAGGGAAGAAATGTCTAAAGCGTTAGATACATTAATTGCCGCGCGCGCAGACGGGGCTCTTGCAAAATATCGTGATGAGGCTCTTATAGTTCAAAATTACATTCTACGTAGAATCTTAGAAGAGGCCGATTTTCGTTCTTTGCCCTATCAAATTCATACGGGGATGACTAATTTATCTCAATCAAACCCTGCTCAGCTAGAGTCAATGATCCAGCAATATCGAAATATTTCTTTTGTTCTCCTGCACGCATATCCATTCATTTCAGAAGCAAGTTATTTAGCGAGAACTAATCCAAATGTTTGGGTAGATACTTCTTGGCTAGTCTTACAGTCACCAGAAATTTTGCAGATTGCGCTAAAAGAATACATTGGGATGGTTCCAGCAGACCGTATTTTTTCTTCAATAGATTCAATTTCATTAGAAGAATACACGGGTGGAATTGCGCTTACCCGCAGTATCTTGATTGATGTTTTGACTGAGAAAGTTGAAAGTGATTTTCTCGATATTGAAGAGGCTCTCTATATTTCTGAAAGGATTCTCGGCGGAAACTGTAAGCAGCTCCATCGACTCTAAATTAGTTCTTCTCTCCAAAGCCAAGTTTTTCTAGTAACTTCGGATCTCTCTGCCATTCTTTAGAAACCTTAATGTGGAGCCCAAGGAAAATTCGTGCTGCTAACTCACGTTCAATATCCGCGCGTGCGCGAATTCCAATATCTTTGAGGCGCTCACCTTGATGTCCTAAGAGAATTGCTCGCTGTGAATCACGTTCCACATGGATCGTTGCATGAATATCAAAGAAGGGACGTGAACCTTTTTCTTCACGCTCTGAAATCTCATCGATAGTGACCATGATTGAATGAGGTAATTCTTCTCGTGCATCACGCAGTGCCGCCTCGCGAATAAGTTCGCAAATGAGTTGCTCGCTGCCTTGATCACTTGTCATCCCTGCTGGGTAGTACTCAGGGCCTTGCGGAAGATTTTTTCCAATGAGCTCACTCAGTAAATCTATCTGTTCGTGAATTGCAGCAGAGACGGGAATAATTTCATCCCATGTAAAGCCCTTGGCTAAATCCATAATGCCGGCAAGGCGAAGTGCTAATTTCTCTTTTGAAAGCAGATCTGTCTTTGTAATAACTGCAAATTTCTTAGCCTTTGGATGCTTCGCAATTTCAGCAGCAAGATAGACATCTCCAGCACCTGATGTCTCATCGGCAGGAATACACATAAGTACTAAATCAACTGAATCCATACTTTCGCCCACAACTGCATTGAGGCGATGACCAAGGAGCGTCTTTGGCTTATGGATTCCTGGTGTATCTACAAGTACTGCTTGAAACTCTGGGCGGTGAACAATTCCGCGGATTGCATTACGAGTTGTGTTGGGATGATGGGAGGTAATTGCAATTTTGCTACCAACGAGTGCGTTGATAAGAGTGGATTTTCCAACGTTTGGGCGGCCAACTATGGCTACAAAGCCCGAACGGAATTCACTCATGGACTTATTCTCTCATTGAAAGCTGGAGACAAACTCCATTGCATCAGGCACTGATGTGACTATCTCTGCTGCTCGCTCTCCAATAAGTCGATGACAACCTTCACTTGTTGGCGAATTTATCGGACCCGGAATTGCCATTACTGGTCTCATCAACTCTGCTGCATCACGGGCAGTGCGAAGTGATCCGCTTCGAAATGCTGCCTCAACAACAAGTGTTGCCTTGGAAAGGGCAGCAATGAGTCGATTGCGTGTTAGAAAGCGCGCAGGTATTGCATGCACTCCCGGCATTACTTCGCTAATGATTGCTCCGTTTTCCAATATTTGCTCAAAGAGTCGCGCGTTGCCAGCGGGATAGTTGATATCTAGGCCGGTTGCAACAACTGCGATAGTTATTCCTTCTGCGATAACTGCGCCTTTATGAGCATGAGTATCTATTCCATAGGCACCGCCACTGACTACTGCCCATTCACGATCAACAAATCCTGCAGCGAAATCACTAGCTATTCGCATTCCATAAGGAGTTGGATTTCTTGTTCCGACAATAGCAAGGGATAAATTAGTTAAAATGTTTGAATTACCTTTGACGGTGAGGGCTATTGGCGGGGCTACTAAATCATCTACTTGATGAGGCCAATCACTATCTTCTGGCGTGAGAAATTGAAAATGCGCTCTCTCTATTTTCTCTAGGATGAGATTTGGATTCGCACTCTGAATTTTTGAAACTATTCTTTCAAGTTTTACGCTTTCATAAATCCCTGCAATAGCTCCCTCATACACATCCAGTGCGCTACTTTTGCGGATTTCAGAGCACCAAAAAGATGAGCCCCCTTCAATGCATGTAAAAAGAATTGCCCGCGCTTCACGCTCATTCAACTCGAATTGCCTTCCCACTGGTTACGACTTTTGGTATGAGGGCGAGGGTAAGGATTTTTGAAATCTCACTTGAATAAGTTTTGATTGTATGTGGGTATTAGCCTTTGTTGATAAGAGCTGCAATATTTGCAAAAGAACGGCGATGCTCAATTATTGGTCCGTGTTCATTGAGTGCTTTCGTATGCGCTGCGGTGATATATCCCTTGTGGCCAGCAAGGCCGTATAGAGGAAATTCTTTATCCATCTCACGCATGATTCGATCTCTCGTAACTTTGGCAATAATTGATGCAGCACTAATCGAAACTACAACTTGATCACCTTTCCACACTGCCAAATTAGGAAGCCCCAGTCCCTCAATGGCATAACCATCTGTTAGTACATATGCAGGTACTTGATCTAAACCTTGAACTGCCCTGCGCATTCCATCCAGGTTTGCTGCATGTACGCCGCGTGCATCAACTTCTTTGGCGGGAACAATAATCACACTTACCGATGCAGCGATTCCCATGATCAATTCGAATATGGCATCGCGTCTATTTTCTGGAATCTCTTTTGAATCTCGAACAGGTGCTAACTCAACCGCAAAAGGGTCTTGCAAAATAACGCTTGCGATAACGAGTGGGCCTGCACAAGCTCCACGACCGGCTTCATCAACTCCTGCAATGGGTGAAATGCCTGCATCTATGAGAAGTTGTTCGATTACTTTCATTGCAGACTACTTCAGGGAATTAGTACCGCTAATGATTTTCATATTCTTGAAAGGCCAAATAACTGCAACTACGCGACCAGTGAGTCGATTCAAAGGAACCATGCCCTTATTGATGTCATCTTGGTGATAACGAGAATCAGCACTTGCACCGCGATGATCACCCATTACCCAGATCTTGCCTGTAGGCACCGTGACATCGAAGTTCAAATCACTTGGATCATTTCCCTCAAAGATATAAGGCTCAGTTGATTCCTTGCCATTAATTGTTAGCTTCTTATTCTTATTACAACAGATAACTCTGTCTCCTCCAATACCAACAACACGTTTTACGAGATATTGCTTTGTAGGGTTTGGCAAAATACCAACTGCAACCAATCCTTCTTTTAATTTTTCTACTATCACGGGAGATTCCGACGCGAATGGCTCTGATAACCAGTTGGCCGGATCTCGAAAAACGACAACATCTCCGCGATGAATAGTGCGAGAGATTAATGGAATCTTATTGACGGCAACTCGATCTCTGATTTGAAGCGTATTTTCCATAGAGCCTGATGGAATATAGAAAAATTGGATTAAGAAAGTCTTAATTAGTAGAGAAACTACTAACGCGACAACTACCAGTATTGGGAACTCTTTGAGGAGTGAACCCTTGCGACGCATTGAAGGTCTTATTCGGTTGCTGGTTTTTCTTCAACCACTGGAGCTTCTTCAGCAACTACTTCTGAAACTGCTTCAGCAACTGGTGCTTCAACGATTGCCTCAACAACTTCTTCAACAACTGCTGCTGCAGCAACTACTGCGACTACTGGTTCTGGAGTAGAAAGAATTCCATCGCCGTAACCTTCAACGCCATCACGCTTTTCACGAATCTTTGCAGCCTTACCGCGAAGATCGCGTAGGTAGTAAAGCTTGGCGCGACGTACTTCGCCTTTCTTTACTAATTCAATTTTTTCAATCACTGGTGTGTGAACTGGGAAAGTACGTTCTACCCCGACACCGTATGAAACTTTACGGATAGTAAATGTTTCGCGAACGCCATCGCCTTGGCGACGGATAACGATTCCTTGGAAGACCTGAAGACGGCTCTTGCTACCTTCAATAACGCGAACATGAATCTTGAGCTCATCTCCTGCACGGAATTGGGGAATGTCTTTGCGCAGTGAAGCTGCATCTACGGCATCAAGAATGTTCATTGTCGTCCTCTAATCGATACTTATTTAGGTTCAAAGCCCGGACTCGGTGGAGCCGTGCAGACTGCGTATCTTGCCACAGGAAGGGCTCTGAGCGTAAATCGGCTA
>CAMDHH010000014.1 GCA_945898065.1 Bifidobacterium breve | reverse complement strand
ACACTTATCGAACGAGGCAGAGTCGCTTTCAATTCTGGACATTTTTATGCTCCGCAAACTTCCCAATATGTCCGGCTAAATTTTGCAACGAGTGCTGAAATTATTACCGAAGCGATCCACCGAATACGAAAGGCTCTCTAATTGAGTTCAGAAAAGAAGTTACATCCCGAAACGTATGCAATTACCTCAGGTCGCCCACAGAGTGAAGCAGGTGCAAGCCTCAATGTTGGCATCTCACTCAACTCCACATTCCAAGCAGGTAGTGGACTTGGTTATGGCCGCTATGGAAATGAAACATGGAAAGCGTTAGAGATTGCAATTAGTGAATTTGAAGGGGGTGAGACGCTTACTTTTTCTTCTGGTATGGCTGCAATAAGTGCAGTATTTGCAATTCTCCCAGTTGGCGCACCCCTTGTAGCATCTAATCAGGGATATAGCGGTGTCATGACATTGCTTAGGAGTTTCCATGAATCTGGACGACTAGAAGTTCGCTTTGTTGATCTAACTCAAACACAGGAAGTCATTTCTGCACTCAATGGTGCAGCGATGTTATGGCTAGAGTCGCCAACGAATCCATGTTTAGATGTTGCAGATCTTCCGACACTCATTACTGCTGCAAAGAAGATGAATGTAGGTGTTGGAGTTGATAATACATTTGCAACCCCCCTTGTTCAAAGACCGCTAGAAATGGGCGCTGACATTGTCATGCATTCAGTAACAAAGTTTCTAGCCGGGCATAGTGATGTATTAATGGGATCGCTCTCCACCAATGATCCCGCTCTGTATAAGCGTCTTGAAGATGCCCGCAAATTTAATGGCGCTATTCCAGGACCTTTTGAAGCATGGTTAGCACTTCGAGGTATTCGTACCTTTGTATTACGTTTT
This sequence comes from Bifidobacterium breve, assembly GCA_945898065.1. Classification (GTDB taxonomy): domain Bacteria; phylum Actinomycetota; class Actinomycetes; order Nanopelagicales; family Nanopelagicaceae; genus Planktophila. The sequence goes on along the minus strand of CAMDHH010000014.1, from coordinate 27,193 downwards.
GAAAAAGCACAGAGCAATGCCAAATTTTTAGTAGAGAAATTGAAGAACGATAAGCGAATTTCTCGTGTTCGCTACCCTGGCTTTGGGGCAATGATCTCTTTTGAAATAGCCGGTGATGCGCAAGCAGCTGAGCGGGTATGCGCTACATCGGAGATCATTACGCATGCGACTAGCTTGGGTGGCGTTGAATCCCTGTGGGAGCGACGTCGTCGTTGGGAGATAGAGAGTCACGTTGTGCCAGAAAATCTCATTCGCCTTTCAGTAGGGTGTGAAAATAGTGAAGATCTCTGGGGCGACATAACTAAGGCACTCGACTCCATATAGAGAATTTTTCTAGAAATAAGAGTATTTTTAGAACATGGGAAAAGCGATTCGCAGATTAATGGCCGCCTTTATGGTCGGTGCTGTTGCTTTCCGCGCGGTTGGATCTTTCCTTTCATGGATTGAAGGACAAGAAGATTCATCAGCTGAGGCGTGGATCGATGAAGACGAATACGAAGACGCGTAAGTGAGTTCAACTCAATATATTCCTGGCTCATGCAATATTGGAACCGGTGAAATTCGTCGCAGACAATTTGTAGCAATTATTGGCTCAATTATTTCAATCTCATCTTTTGTAACCTTACTTATGGCTGATGCTCCAAGAAATGCACGTTTTGGAATATTCATACCTCTTATGATCGCAAGTGTTGGGTTTGTTCAATCACGAAGTAAATTCTGTTTAGCCTATGGTTTTGCTGGCACATTCAATATGGGCAAACTTGGTGATATCTCACGAGTTGCAGATGCAGCGAGCAAGGCCGCTGACCGTAAAACTGCAATTTCCATATTATTGAAATCTACTGCTCTGGCAGCAGCTCTTACCTTACTTATCGTCTTAATTCCTTTTTAGGCGAAACTACTTCCATCTTTTCGCATATATGAGTGTTGTAGGAGGAACAGTGTCCCAAGAACTCGTAAATACTTATATCGCCAATTGTGCTGACTTTGAGAAGGTAGTTCGCTCAATAGGTGCAAATGATTTATCGCGCATTGCTAAAGAAGGTGAATGGTCTGCCGCTTACGTGATTCATCACATGGCTGATGCGGACATGCACTTTGCGACTAGATTCCTACACATTCTTACAGTGGATAAACCGGCAATAGTTCCATTCGATGAAGACGTTTATCCAGATCGCCTAAAATATGCCGCGCGCGATGCTCACGATTCTCTCGCTAGTATTATTGGTCTGCATAAAGTCGTTGCTAACATTCTCAAGCTTGTCGATGATGCCGATTGGAAAAGAGTGGGTATTCATTCTGAAAAAGGAGAAGTGACGCTTGCAGATGTTCTAACGCTGGCAAGTAATCATACAAAATCGCACGTGGAGCAATTGCAAGAGATTATTTCCAGCCTTTAAATACGCGTACAGGGGCGTTGCTCCCAAAAGCGAAAACTAGTGACCAAAAGCGGCCAAGAGTTCAAACACTCTAAAAGAATCTAGAAATCATGAAAAAGTAAGTGAAGTAATTTGCTAAGTTTGCTCTATGGCAATTTATCTAGATGAGGCAATAAGTGAAGCAGTAGCCCTCATCAGTGATTCTCAAAGTTTAGTTCGAGTTGTTTTATCTGGTCGGCGCCGCAATATGCAAACACGATGCGAGAGAATTGATATTCGTCCAGTTCAAATAAAGGAAGCGATACATTTACAAGTAATTGAAAATGATGGACGCCAAACTACCGCGAAGAATTATTTGCCAACCGAATTTGATTCACTAGCCCTCCTCTCATCAGGTTATGCAAACATTTTGGTGGAACAAACTATGGGTTCACTCTCCATTCGGATCTCAAAAAAAGGGGAAGCACTTGTAACCCGCTCGAAAGGCACCAATGAGCAGGTTCTAACTCATGATCGCAATAAGAATCGACTCCTCAATGCAAACGACCCTTTTCTTATAGAAGTTGGTATCTCTGATTCAAAGGGTGTTATCAAGCCCTCTAAATCAGATAAATACATGCAAGTTGAGGAGTTCTTGCGAATTCTTGCCCCAACACTGAAGAATGCAATTGAAGCAGGTCAAATTCATCAGCCGACAAAAGATAATCCCCTAACAATTACCGATCTTGGCTGCGGACACGCCTACCTAACATTTGGTGCGCATCAATACTTACAGAGCCAAGGGATTCCTCTCTCTGTAGTCGGTATAGATATTCGAACTAAATCGCGCGATAGAAATATTGTAATCGCTCACAAACTTGGAATAGAAAAAAGTATCGAATTTCGTGCTGAAGAAATTTCAGAGACAACGGTAACTAAGACTGATGTAGCGATTGCGCTTCATGCTTGCGATACAGCAACTGATGATGCAATTGCCTGGGCAGTTCACAGTGATGCAAAATTGCTCTTGATTGCTCCATGTTGTCATCATGATCTACAGAGTCAACTCAGCGAGATTCCAGAGCCGTGGTCAATTATTACTAAACATGGACTTATGAAAGAACGAATGAGTGATTTACTAACAGATGCACTACGAGCACAGATCTTGCGACTGTTAGGTTATCGAGTTGATGTAATTGAATTCATTGGGGGAGAGCACACCCCAAGAAATTTGATGATTCGCGCCGTCAAAACTGGAGCGAAGCCAGATATTGCGGATATAAAGCGTTATAACGAGATGATTGCGATGTGGAAAGTGAAACCAGCCCTTGCAGAGCGCTTAGAAAAAGAGTTAGTACGTAGCACGACCACCTGAAATATCAAATGTAAATCCTGTTGTAAATGAACAAGCAGGAGATGCCATAAATGCAATAATTTCTGCAACCTCACTTGCTTGACCGGTGCGACCAAGCGGGATTCGAGAGATCATATATTTCAATGTCTCCTCACTCGTATTTGAATTCATAGGCGTGCTAATAACTGCTGGAGCGAGGGCATTTATAATAATTCCCGCAGGCGCCAATTCTTTAGCTACGCCTTTGACGAAACCAATTAGCCCTGCCTTTGAAGTGTTGTATGGCGCCATTCCAGGATTACCTTCTTTGCCTGCAATGGAAGCTAAGTGCACGATACGTCCATACGCCTGTTTTTTCATGTGTGGAATTATTTGTTGGGTAAGCCAGATAGCACCGTAGAGATTTACTTGTAATGTTTTTTCATAGAGTGCCCAATCTAAATCTTCAACTTTGACATTAGATTGACCCACAATTCCAGCAGAATTTACAAGCGCATCAATCTTGCCATGATCTTTTATGATTGAGGTAATTACGTTTGTAACTGCAATTTGATCAGAAACATCGAGCACGTGTACTTGATTTGCCGGCAGATTTAATTCTGCTGCAAGTTCTTTCAGCCCGTCAGGATTCATATCAGCAATAATTACTTTTGCTCCACGATGTGAGATAAGGGATGCAGCAGCGCGGCCGATTCCATTACTGGCACCAATCACTACAACAACTTGATCAGTGAATAGAGTTGAATTCTGTGAAGGGTCAAAAGTCATAGCGGGGAGTCTATTTCCATTTGAGTCATTATGGTAGAAATAGCCATGATCAAAGCCGATGTATGGGATGACCGTAAGTGCGAACTAGGTGAAGGCCCTGCCTCTGCTGGAAAGAACAATCAACGCGGATATTGGGTTGATATCACTGGCAAGAAAGTCTTGTGGCGCGATCTTGATACAAATGCGACTGGTGAATATTCGGTAGATGAAGAGATTGGCTTTGTAATTCCTCGTACACAAGGCGGAGAATTGATTGGTACAACTTCTGGCCCATATTTGCGAGATGCCGATGGCACGATGCACACACTTCCTAATCGCGTTGATGTTGACGGCCCGGGTGAAAAATTTCCAATTCGCTGGAATGATGCAAAAGTTTCTCCCACCGGTGATCTATGGCTGGGATCTCTCACTGCCGAATTCACTCCAGGAGAAGCTGCGCTATATCGTTTAGATCGTGATGGCTCAAAAATGGAACGCGTGATTAGTGATGTCACCTTGAGTAATGGTCTTGACTGGAGTAATGACGGTAAGACTATGTATTACATCGATACAATGAAATTTACGGTGGATTCTTTTGATGTAGAGGGTAAAAATATTACAAATCGCAAAGTACGCTACACAGCGAATCCTGATGAAGGTTTTCCTGACGGAATGTGTGCGGATAACCAAGGTGGTTTATGGGTAGCATTTTGGGGAAGTAGCGAAGTTCGTCGACTTGATGAAAATTTTAAAGTCAGCGAAATTATTTCAGTTCCTGCAATGTTTGCTTCATCATGTGCATTCATTGGCCCAGATCTAGACATTTTGATGATTACTACTGCACAGAGTTCAGGACGAGCAGGAGATCCATTTGATAATGGAGTAGATGCAGGTAAAACCTTTATCTGTAAGCCAGGTGCAACGGGGCGCGCAACTGCAAGTTTTGCAGTTTAGATTCGCAGATTTAATTCCAGATTGTACATAAATAGTTATATCAATTACGCTCAAATCATCACTATACTCAAGCCTTACTTCGAAATCTATGGGAGGCCCTGAGCATGCGAAGTGCACATTGGTATGGCGGCAAAGATCGGGATTCCTATATTCATCGCGCATGGATGAGACGTGGTTTACCTAATGACGCATTTGATGGTCGGCCACATATTGCAATCGCAAATACAGCATCAGATTTAACTCCATGTAACTCGCACCTCAATGAAGTTATGGAGCATGTAAAAAATGGAATTTGGGAAGCTGGTGGAGTTCCACTCAATATGCCGAGTGTTTCACTCGGTGAAACACAGATGCGCCCAACTGCAATGCTGTGGCGCAATATGGCTGCAATGGCAACAGAGGAAATGATTCGCGCCAATCCAATTGATGGAGTTGTACTCCTTGGTGGATGCGATAAAACAATTCCTGCACTCCTCATGGCTGCAGCATCTGTTGATTTACCGGCACTTGTTGTACCTGGTGGGCCGATGCTTACTGGAACTTTTGAAGGAAATCCCATTGGTTGCGGTACAGATGTATGGCGACTCAGCGAAGATGTTCGCGCAAAAAAATTGAGTGAAGCAAAATTCCTCAACTCTGAATCTTCAATGATTCGAAGTCGAGGACATTGCAACACCATGGGAACTGCATCAACTATGGGCTCAATGGCCGAAGCACTTGGAATGACAATTCCAGGTACTGCAGGAACACCTGCTGCAGATAGTCGCTTACTTCAAGCTGCGCAAGAATCTGGTCGCCTCATTGTTTCAATGGTTTTCGAAGATAGAAAACCTAGTGATGTTATGACCAAGGGCTCATTCCTCAATGCAATCGTTGCACTTGCCGGAATCGGTGGTTCTACAAATGCTGTAGTTCACTTATTAGCAATTGCTGGAAGACTTGGCATAGATCTCTCGCTGAAAGACTTTGATAAAACAGGCTCACATGTTCCACTATTAGTAAATCTTCAACCTGCAGGTAAGTATTTGATGGAAGATCTATATCGCGCAGGTGGCCTACTCGCCGTTCTCAAGGAGTTAGAAGATTTGTTAGATCCAAAGGTAATTACTGTTACTGGTAAGCCACTGACTTCTTATTTATCTGAAGCAGAAATCTACGATACAGATGTAATTAGAAAGCGCCAGACACCGTTACTTGAAGGTGCAGGAATTGCAGTACTTACTGGAAACCTGGCTCCACTCGGCGCAGTTATCAAACCCGCTGCAGCAAGTGCGCATTTGTTGCAACATAGAGGTAAAGCAATTGTTTTCGACAGCATTGAAGATTTCAAGAAGCGAATAGATGACCCATCACTTGATGTAGATGAAAACTCAGTTCTTATTCTTCGTGGTTGTGGCCCTAAGGGATATCCAGGTATGCCAGAGGTTGCGAATATGCCATTGCCAAAGAAATTATTAGAAAAAGGTGTACGCGATATGGTGCGTATTTGTGATGGGCGAATGAGTGGAACTGCCTATGGAACTGTTGTTCTCCATGTTGCACCAGAGGCTGCAGCGGGTGGTCCACTTGCAGTTGTACAAACAGGGGACATGATTGTTCTAGATGTAGCGGCGCGCACTCTCAATATAGATATTTCGGATGAAGAGCTAGCAAAGCGCACTCCGAATACAGCAACAACCCAAGCATTTGCCTCACCGGATCGGGGATGGCAGAAGTTATACATAGACCACGTCATGCAAGCAGATACAGGAGCGGATAATGATTTTCTTACAGGTGGCAGCGGCTCAGAAGTTCTACGGGAGTCACACTAAATGAAACAAGCACTCGTAGTTCGTGGTGGCTGGGATGGTCACCAACCTGTTGAGACAACAAATCTATTTATTCCCTTTCTTGAATCAAATGGTTTCACTGTTCGCGTAGAAGAGTCACCAGCGATTTATGCCAACGCAGAGTTCATGGCAACTGTAGATTTGATTCAACAGACAATGACAATGTCTACAATTGAAAAAGAAGAATTTCTTGGACTTCGCGCGGCTATCGAAAACGGAACTGGTTTTGCAGGATGGCATGGTGGAATTGCTGATTCATACCGCAATAATTCAGATTATCTTCATTTAGTTGGGGGACAGTTTGCATGTCACCCAGGTAAGCACCCTGATGAGCAAAAAGGGGAACAAGAAGATAATTACATGCCCTACACAATCAATTTTTTGCCCGAAGCGGCTAACCACCCAATTACTAAGGGGATGAAAGATTTTGATTTAGTAACAGAGCAGTACTGGGTGCTCTCAGATGAATACATTGATGTATTGGCAACAACTACCCAGAAAGTTCGCTCATGGGATCCTTGGAATCGTGAAGTTACATCTCCTGCAGTCTGGACCCGTAACTGGGGTAAGGGTAAAATTTTTATTTGCACACCAGGACACAACCTTAAGATTGTGCAAGATCCCAATGTGAAGCAACTCATCGAAAGAGGTTTGCTGTGGGCATCCCGCTAAGAGTAGGAATTATTGGTGCTGGAAATATCAGCACTCAGTACCTCACACATATTCCAACACTGCCATCGCTCAAGCTCATCGCACTTGCAGATCTTGACGTGGCTCGCGCCGCAGAAGTTGCCGCAAAAGCCGGTATTGAATCTAGAAGCGTTGATGAACTCTTTGCTTCCAAAGATATTGATGTGATTCTCAATCTCACTACACCAGATGCACATGCAATTATTGCAATGAAAGCCCTCACTGCTGGCAAGCATATTTATGGTGAAAAACCACTTGCCCTCTCAGTTGAAGAAGCAAAACCATTGATGGAACTTGCACAGAGTTCTGGGCTTCGAATTGGAAGTGCACCAGATACAGTTTTAGGTACTGGAATTCAAACATCTCGTGATTTATTGGATTCAGGAAAAATTGGAAAGCCTCTTGCAGCCGGCGCCTTCTGGTCTGCGCCAGGCCATGAACTCTGGCACCCAGCGCCACAATTTTATTATTTGCCAGGTGCTGGACCTCTATTTGATATGGGTCCGTATTACCTCACAGCACTTGTTACTTTGCTCGGTCCAGTTGTCAGCGTTATTGGAAACTCAACTCGCTCTGATCGAAAGCGCAGTGTTGCAACTGGTGAGCTCGCTGGCACAGAAATCAGAGTTGAAGTCGAAACACATATCTCTGCTCTCCTTGAGCATGCCTCCGGTGTTACATCAACAATTATGGTGAGTTTTGAAGTATGGGCTGCACGACTTCCACGTATTGAGGTCTACGGAACTGAAGGAACAATTTCAGTGCCTGATCCAAATATGTTTAGCGATGAGGTTCAAATTTATACATCTTCAAATCGTGAATGGAGTGTTGCACCAGCATCTGCAGGTTATAAAGAAGCAGGACGTGGATTTGGCCTTGCAGATATGGCTATTGCAATTGATAAAAATCAACCACATCGCGCATCAGGAGATCTGGCATTCCATGTACTAGAAATTATGGAATCTATTCTCAAATCTGCTAAAGGTGATCAAAGAATCACAATGAAGAGCACTGTTGCTCAACCACAAAAAGTTCCATTCTCATCACTGACGTAAGGAAAAAGAACAATGGCACAACCAGAGCTCTTACCTTCCAATCAGTTTGACCATTTCTATCGTGGCGGTGACCGTATTGGAAAGTTGCGCAATGGTCCAGGCGGTCCAATGCGACCAGAGGAATGGATTGGTTCTGTAACTACCCGCTTTGGTGAAAGCGTCAACGGACTTTCAAAACTCACTAATGGCGAGTTGCTACGTGATGCAATTGCGCGTGAACCACATGCATGGCTTGGTGCAGTCCACTGCGAAAAATTCGGAGTAAGCACCGAAGTTCTTGTGAAATTACTAGATCCAGCACAACGCCTTCCTGTTCACTTTCATCCAAATAAGAAATTTGCAAAGCAACATTTAGCACTCGATCACGGCAAGACGGAGGCATGGATAATTTTGGAGGCACCAGCCGGAAGTGGGGTAGGACTTGGCTTTGATCAACTTCATACAAAGAGTGATGTGCAATCGATGATTAAGGCTCGTGATTCACGCGCACTCATTGAATCACTTACTCGTATCGAAGTATCTGTTGGAGATGCAATATTGGTTCCTGCAGGAACTCCTCACGCAATTGATGAAGGAATATTTGTATTAGAACTTCAAGAGCCAACAGATTTATCTGTTTTGCTTGAATGGGAAGGATTTGATGTAGATGGCGAAGTCGATGGTCATCTAGGTTTAGGTTTTGATACTGTTTTAGATGCATTGGATTACCAACCGCTAGGTGCATCTCGAATCAGCGAACTCGTCACTCGTGGTGGACTTTCCGCACAATCCACACAATCACTTTTTACAAGTGCTGCAGATACTTTCTTTAGAGCGCATATGATCACTGGAGATGCGAGCAGTATTGAAGCGGGCTTTGGAATTCTCTTGGTTCTTGAAGGCTCTGGTGAGATTCAATTCGAGAATGCAGCGACAATTACTGTAAAACGCGGTGATGCAGTGCTAATTCCGTGGTCTGCTGGCGCATCTCATCTGGTAGGCGCCCGCGGAGTTCTCTCTCGTCCTCCGTTAGACTAAGGCGCATGTCTAAGGTCCTCGCTTCCCTTCCAGTTGGAGAAAAAGTAGGTATTGCTTTCTCTGGTGGTTTAGATACATCTGTTGCTGTTGCATGGATGCGCGAAAAAGGTGCGATTCCCTGTACATACACAGCAGATCTTGGCCAATATGACGAACCAGATATTGATTCTGTACCAGGGCGCGCAAAGCAATACGGCGCAGAGATTTCACGCCTCGTTGATTGCAAGAGTTCTATTGTTGAAGAAGGTTTAGCTGCGATTGCTTGTGGCGCCTTTCATATTCGCACAGGTGGAAAACAATATTTCAATACAACACCACTTGGTCGCGCAGTAACTGGAACACTTCTTGTGCGCGCAATGTTGAGTGACAATGTTGATATTTGGGGCGATGGATCTACGTATAAAGGAAACGATATTGAGCGTTTCTATCGTTATGGTCTACTTGCTAACCCAAAGCTAAGAATTTATAAGCCATGGCTAGATGCTGATTTCGTCAATGAACTTGGTGGACGTAAAGAGATGTCTGAATGGTTAGTCGCGCGCAAATTCCCGTACCGTGACAGCACTGAAAAGGCATACTCGACAGATGCAAATATTTTAGGTGCAACTCATGAGGCAAAGCGCTTAGAAAATCTAGATACTTCCGTTGAACTCGTAGAGCCAATTATGGGTGTGCGCTTCTGGGATGAATCAGTTGCAATCAAATCTGAAGATGTAAAGATTCAATTTGTTCAGGGGCGTCCAGTGGCTATTAATGGCAAGAGTTTCACTGATGTTGTTGCGCTCATGAAAGAGGCAAATGCAATCGGTGGTCGCCATGGTCTTGGAATGACTGATCAGATTGAAAATAGAATTATTGAAGCAAAGAGTCGTGGAATTTATGAAGCACCAGGAATGGCGCTGCTCTTTATTGCATACGAGCGCTTGATGAGTGCAATTCATAACGAAGACACCATTGCTAATTACCACGCCGAAGGCCGCCGCCTTGGTCGCCTTCTGTATGAGGGTCGCTGGTTAGATCCTCAATCACTCATGCTTCGCGAATCACTACAACGTTGGGTTGCATCCGTTATTACTGGCGAAGTTACATTGCGCTTGCGTCGCGGAGATGATTATTCAATTATCAATACGACAGGACCTGCGCTGAGTTATCACCCTGAAAAACTTTCGATGGAACGTACTCAAGATGCGGCTTTTGGTCCTGTTGATCGCATAGGTCAACTCACTATGCGCAACCTTGATATTGCAGATACTCGCGCCAAGCTCGAGATTTATAGTGCACAAGGTCAACTTGGCGGTGGAGATTTCAAACTCATCAATGAAATTGAAGCTGGCAATGATTCAAAAAAGAGTTGATCTCACTCCTGCGCAAATAGCACATCTAAAAACTTTGGTCAGTGGCCAAGTCTCAACAAATGAATCTGTACTCGATCAACATGGTCGCGATGAATCTGCTTTTCCTCCAGTTCGCCCATCAGCAGTTGTCATGGCTGGTAGCACTGAAGAAGTCTCAAAGGTTCTCGCATACTGCAATGAACAAAAGATTCCAGTTGTTGCATTTGGTGCAGGAACCTCACTTGAAGGACATGTGCTTCCATTCTTTGGGGGAGTCAGCCTTGATCTAACGAACATGAATGCAATCCTTGAAATTCGCCCTGATGATTTATTAGTTCGTGTGCAAGCGGGTGTGCATCGCATGGCACTCAACGAGCGCTTGAGTCGTGATGGCCTTTTCTTTTCCGTTGATCCAGGAGCCGATGCAACGCTAGGCGGTATGGCTTCCACTGGAGCAGCAGGAACTACAACTGTTCGCTACGGCTCTATGCGCGAAAATGTGTTAGCACTTACCGCAGTACTTGCCGATGGAACAATTATTCACACAGGGCGCGAAACTAGAAAATTATCTGCCGGATATGACCTCACTCGCTTGATTGTTGGATCCGAGGGAACACTTGCTGTTATCACGGAAGTAACACTTCGTGTATTTGGAATTCCTGAAAAAATGGCTGCTGCAGTAGTACGGTTTTCAACATTAGCCGAAGGCGTCGCTGCTGCTTCTGCAATTGTGCGAATAGGAATAGCAATTGCACGTTGTGAATTTCTTGATGCGCTCAGTATAAGAAATGTAAATTTGCATGATGGATTGAACCTCACAGAAGCACCAACATTGTTATTTGAATTTCATGGCAGCCCTCGTGGTGTGGAAGAAGATGCCCAAGTGGTAAAAGAAATTGTTGAAGAATTTGGTGGCTCAGAGTTTGAATGGACATCCGAGGAAGGTGCTCGTCGCAAGTTATGGCAAGCCCGCCATAATGCTTATTGGGCACATATTGCGGCAAACCCAGGAATGCGCGCTGTAAGTACAGATGCAGCTGTACCACTTTCAAAATTAGCTGAAGCTGTAGCAGTTGCTGAAGCTCTATTGAGCGCTTCACCATTTCCATATTCAATTCTTGGTCACGTAGCAGATGGAAACTTCCACTGTTTTGTTGTTACGGATCCCGCAAAGCCCGAAGAGCTTGCCGAAGTACAAAAAGTTACACATGAGATCACTGCAAAGATAATTGCAATGGGTGGTACCTGTACAGGCGAACATGGAATTGGTGCCGGAAAGATTGATGATTTAGTTGTTGAAACAGGCCAGAGTGCAGTCAATGTTATGAAATCAATCAAGACGACTCTTGACCCCAACGGTATTCTCAACCCAGGTAAGATTTTCAAATAACCCATAATAATCGAATGAGGAAAAAATGAAAAAACTCAGTGAAGTAAATCTAAGTTCGGTTCCTAAAGATTTTATGTGGGGAGCCTCAACCGCCTCTTTTCAAATCGAAGGTGGCTATGCATCAGGTAATCGCGGTCGTTGTATTTGGGATGATTTTTGTGATCTTCCTGGCGCAGTCAGTGATGGCACCAAGGATTGTGTTGGCGTTGAGCACGTAACTCGCCTTGAAGAAGACTTAGATCTGATCAAATCATTGAACCTTGATACATATCGATTCTCTATTTCATGGCCTCGAGTACAACCAACAGGCTCAGGTGAATTTAGTGAAGCAGGAATGGCATTCTATGATCGATTAGTTGATGGTCTCCTTGCTAGAGGAATTGTTCCAAATGCAACTTTGTATCACTGGGATTTACCAAGTGAGTTACAAGCAATTGGTGGGTGGGCTAATCCTGTTGTTACAGATAAGTTCGCGAAGTATGCAGAGAAGATGGCCGAGCGATTTGCAGGTCGAATTACATTTTGGGCAACATTTAATGAGCCTTGGTGCACAACATATTTGGGAAATACCATAGGTGTACATGCACCAGGAATCAAAGATTTAGCAACTACTGTAAAAGTTGCACATCAACTGGTTCGCGCACATGCATTGGCTTCAATTGCGATTAAGAGCAAAGCTCCAAAGGCAAAAGTTGGTGTTGTTCTCAATCTAGGAAATCAAGAGCTCATCGGAGAATCAGCACCGCAAGCAGAGAAAGATATAAAAATTGTTGATGGACTTGTAAATCGCTGGTGGTTGCAAGGAATGCTTCAAGGAAAATACCCAGTTGACATTCTTGATAATTTTGAAGAACTCACCGGAATCCGCCCTGATGAGAAAGAGATTGCAGATACTTCACAAGGTCGCGATTGGGTTGGGCTCAACTATTACCAGGCTGGAGTATTCAAGGCATCGAATACGGGAGTGGATGTACATCCTGGGACAAAGGGAATTGAAGGAATTTCTACAGGTGTGGAGCGCACGGATATTGGTTGGTCATGGACACCAGAGGGATTCAATAAAACTATTCATTACGTCAATGAGATGTTCCCTCAGATTCCAATTTACGTGACAGAAAATGGAGCTTGTTACAACACTGATCCAGGTGCAGATGGCGAAATTCATGATGATAAGCGCGAAGAGTACTTAGCTCTATATATAACTCAAGCTCTCAAGGCACGCGAGGAAGGCGTAAATCTGAAGGGATATTATGTCTGGTCGCTGATGGATAATTTCGAGTGGGCATTTGGATTCTCGATGCGTTTTGGAATTGTTTATGTTGATCTAGATACGATGAAGCGCACTCCAAAGCAAAGCGCTCGTAGTTATAGAGCAATGATTCAAAAATAGCTGGGGCGTTTTGTTGGATTAATTACCTTTTGTAGGCTCCGATTACAAGTTGTTACATACTTATCTACCTGTAAGGTGTCCCCATGAAAAAATTCATTATTTCGATCATTATTGCAACAACTGCACTCTCACTAACAGCATGTGGAGGATCTACAGTGACTTCAAGTACAGAATCAAGTACAGATTCAGCGCTACCAACAGTTTCAGATAATGCTGGGGCTAAACCAACAATTTCTAAGCCAGAAGGTGCAGCTCCTACAACACTAATCACTAAAGACATTATTGAAGGTAGCGGCCCAGCCGCTGTTGCAACATCAACTATGACAGTGCATTACACATTGCTCACATGGTCAAAAGGTGAAGTTGTTGAGTCTTCATGGGATAGCGGATCTCCTGCAACATTCCCTCTTGCAAATGTAATTGCTGGATGGCAACAAGGAATTCCAGGAATGAAAGTAGGCGGGCGACGCTTGCTCGTTATTCCATCTGACCTTGGTTACGGTGCACAAGGCGCTGGCGATGCAATTGGACCTAATGAAACTCTAGTTTTTGTTGTTGACGTTATTGGTATTGCGTAACACTGCCCCTAAAAGGGAGTAGACATTGTGGCGAGCGTGCCATCTTTGTTCGTTTGCAATTTCCAGTCAGGTGCAAAGACTTGAAATAAAGTTGAACCTAAGCCAGGCTTCTTTGTAGATTTTAGCTTCCCATCATCCTGAACTTCAATTTTACAAATATCGCCTTCAATCCAAACATTAACCTTCACATTTTTTGCTTTTCCATGGCGTATTGCATTAATAACCGATTCTTCAATAAGTTGAGAAATAATCTCTCCATTTTTTGAAACAGTATCTAGCTCTGGAGGTAAATTCATCTTGATTCTGGTCAAGCCACGCCAGGTTTGCACAAGTTCATCGAGGCGTACCTTAGGAATACGAGCAACTTTTTTCTCGTAAGGAGTTTTCAATAATTCCAAACGAGCTAAGACTTGACGCGTAGTTACTGTAGACATAGCAGAAAAATCAGTTTCTGCCGCTTTGAGAAGCAAAAGTTTACTGGCAGTCAATTGTGATTGTACTTCAGCGTGTAAATATTGCGCATACTCAGATTCTTCATTTGAAGTATTACCAGCTGCAAGAATTTCTTGCAATTTATCATCAGGTAAAAATTTGCGTAATTGGACTAAGGCTTCTTCGCGTGCATTATAAACGGATAAAATCATTGTTCCAATGAGCACAAGGGCGATAGCAACGGTCATAGTAGAAATCTGCACCTGTAACAGATTCTGAGAAGATGCGTAGTAGGAGATATTGAGGAAATAATTAATATAGAAAATTATTGGTAATTGAATAAAAATATAAAAAATGAGATAAAGAAGATTATTGAACCCGATTCCCTTACGCAAAGTATTAGTAATTCTGTCAGCAAGTTCGCAACCGAGAAAAGTTAGAACTAGAGCAAAAAGTTGCAGAAGTATTGAGTTCAATATCGTCGCATGTGCTAATTGTCCGATGAAAGAAAGCGGCATAATTATTAGCAATATAACTATGACAGGTGCTTTCGTATCAAAAATAGAATTTCTTACAACTCGCCAGGGATGGATTTGTGGCCATACAAGTTCTGCATTTTTCCATCGCTGTGAACTTTTCGGACGTATATTCTTAGCAATAACACGATCAATTGCTCGCGCTTGCTGGCGAAGGGTCAATCCTTCAGATTTTTGAGCAATAGAGTCTTCCAGGAGCTTGCCCAATCTAGTTATCGCATCTTGACGGTCTGTATCGTCGATATCTGCTGCGTCCAAGGATCTTGAGGGAATATTTTTTAGATTAGTGGAAGAAAATGTCAGCAAGAATTCCCGTAAATCCTTTTCGAACTTTCCCCATACTCCTTGGATAATAGAAACTAATAGAAAAAAATAAAGAAATGTAAAGCCTGAATTTAGCGCACGTGCAGTTATTGATAATGGATCTTCTACGAGAAATAGAGGAGATATCAGACTGAGCACTATTCCACGCAGGGCTCCAAGAAAAAAAGCCATGAATAGATGCACACGCCGAGAGCCTCTTTTATTGAAGTGATGAACAAAGGGAACCATGGAAGCGTGAGATAAAAGAGCAATCGCTGTCCAAATGAGCAGACCTCTAGAACTCGATTTGTCAGGATTAATGAATAGTACTGCCGTGATAACTGAAACAGGAATCGTGCCCCAAAATCCAGTCCACGTTACCAATCTGACTTGTATAAATGCCGTGTATGGAGAGATTTCATATTTGACTCTGACCAAAACCGAACTCAATCTCATCACGCTGAGAAACCTCAATTCAACAATTCACGGATACTTAGATTCTGAATCTCTGCGATTGCATTAGATAGAAGTGTATTCGCATTATTTATAATTCCAGAGGGGTCTTTGCCGAAGACATGCGTGTCTTCATCCTTTGACAATAAATTTAGGGCAAGGATAACTCCGGATATGTGCCCTTGAAGTGCACCTTGATTAGTAGTCATGTTTACTGCTTCTAGCATTTCATTCTTGCTACTCTTGAGATTAAGAATTTCTCGAGAATTCGTGCTTTCAATACTCATTGATTGAAGCAATAATGAATCTGCCTTTAAAAATGAAAGAAATAAAGAGGCAAGATATACGGCAAATGTTACTCTAGCCGCGGAATATAGTGGGTCGAAAGGCTGTATCAGATCAAAGATTTGTGGCACTAATTCGGATGCATAGAGATACTGAAGGGTGAAAATAGAGATGTATGCGAAAGCGTAGATGAATGACTTCTGAGAAATTTTTGCACGCTTTGAAATACTGTTAAATAGCACAAGAGATATTCCGATAATAATTGAGCTCAGAATTGCACATAGAACTCCGGAGATTGAGTTTCGACCAAATTGAACTATTGCGCCTCCAAATGTTAAAAAGAGAAACGAAAGTTTGACCGAGAAGATACTGGGCCATAGCTTCAATGTGACGGGAGTTGAAGTGAAAATACGGGATGCAACGCCAGATCGTGGACTGGGAAGTGACTCTAAATTATCTAAATTTACCCGCATCTGATAAGCCAAGCGATGTGCTTGTTCTTCCAGCGAGAATAAGGCTAGGGCTAGAGGTTGAGAGAGTTCAAATTTCTTGAGTCCAGCTGTGAGCCGTTGCAGTTGGATAACTTTAGGAATGAGGGTTTGTTGCAGGGTGATGATTGCCTCTTCCTTCATGGCAACTTGCTCAGCGTTCAAATTACTACTATCAGTGGAAATGAATCCACTCAATGATCGAAGTGCAGCTTTTTTAGTCTCATTTTCGTAGATTGAACCAAATGCATACGCTGCAAATCCCAATCCCAGTGTAGAAAACAAGACAGAGGCAAGAATTCGCAATGTTGTATGTGAGTCTAAATCCAAAATTGATGTTGCGTAGAATTCTGCAAAGAAACCTCGGATGACACCGGTTATAATCCAAACAAAAATACAGAGAATCAGACTTTGCTGTCTGATTTTTCTATTTCCTAGAAGCGTTAGAGAGGAAATATGAAGAAAAAGGAAGGAGGTTAACTCTCCCGCAAGTACGATTTTTATCTGATTACTAAAATTCCCCGGAGCCAATGCAAATTCGCGCTCTAACGCAAAGACAAAACTAATTGGTAAGTACAAGAGCATTGAAGGCATTGAAACTGCCGAACGCCCAGTGGACACTAATTTAGAGTGTTGGAACCACGACTTCACCGGATAACAACTTTATCTTCCTGCCACATCCGAACAGCGAGAACGCGAGGATTGAAATCTTCATCATTTTTCAGTCCCAATGTCGAAAACGTTCTCTGCACTAGCGCTTCAGTAGCTCGCAGTGAAGTTCCACGACGCACAGCAATCGCCGCATTTGTATAACCCTCAGCAAGTAATCTTAGAATTTCTGCTTGCGTTTCACTGATGGCAATGCGGTTACCTTCAGCAGGCGTTGGACGCACAACATTGGCATTGATCTGTGCAATCGAATCTTGAACCGCATTACCGAGTGCTGAAATTGATTGCAGCTCTGATTTCACAAGATAAATAACATTTGCTGGTAATTCTGTTCCACGGGGCAGTGCCAAATTGGCAGAGGCATGTGAAGTCAAAATAACTTTGCCAATCCATGGGCGCTCTGCATCGAGGAAGTTGAGCAGATCGGCGCCACTTGGTGCACTAATTCCAAAATTCAAATCTGTAATAACGGCGTGGGGATCAAATCCCTCAATCGCTTCAAGAGCCTTTGCCACAGAGTTGACAGCAATGACCTCAAAATTCGCATCGCTGAGAATCTCGCGGAGAAGATTGAGTGTGAACTCTTCATCTTCTGCAACGAGCACTCTTGTGCGAAATGCAGTTGTCATTACAAGTCCATCCCTCAAGGTTTGGTTTAGAGAATCGGGAGTCTAGGTCTTTCTCCATTTTTGGGCATCTACGATGTTCGGGTAATACAACATTGATTCTAGCTCCTAAAAGATATCCCTTTGCAAAGAAGTATCACTATTTCTAAGCCTCACGCTTACGGCTCAGCAAAATAGTGGCGAGTATGCTCGGCACTGTGAATAGAGATAAGTGGAGTGATAGACCACGCTTCACAGGAGCAAATCCAAGCCGTTCACACTTACTCCTCCACAGACCTTCCGTTTTCGCCAAGCGCATTGGCGCCCTCATCATTACCGGGGTTTTGTTGACCATCGTTGCACCTGTTCTAGCAGATGAAAATAGTGTGGCCCCAATTGAAGAAGAAGTGATTGCACCGAGTGAGTCACCTGCTCCATCTGATACATCCACGGTGAGTGAGTCTCCATCACCGAGTGAGGCTCCAATTCCATCATCGAGTCCGAGTGCTCAAGGATCAAGTTCACCCTCACAATCTTTCGATACAGAAACTGCTAGTGCATCTCCAACGCCTCGGCCGCCTGAGCCAATTGCTAATCAGGGAATGCGCATCGATATGCCATCAATTTTGCCTGTTGACCCACGCGCCCTATCTCGAAACTTGCCGGCAATCAATATTTCAGGTCCTGACTATCTGCTCGCCTGTATGAATTCCTCAAATCTAATTTTTGATATTTACCGAAAGAACTCACCAGATTCAAATTTCAATGGCGAACAACTGGCATTAGGTGACTTCTCCCAGAGTCTCTTGATCTCTGGAACAAGCGCCCAAGTAGAAGCAATTATCAATAGTTATAACGGCCTTCGAATGGTGAGTGTGCGAGGTTCTATTTCTAGAGCAGTCGCGACCTTTGCTTTTGTTGCAGTCTCTCAACCTGTACTGGATGCTTCAATGTGTAGCCGTTCGGTAAATACACGAACACTTTATTTGCGCCCGCTAGCTCTTGGTTTGGAATTGAAAAAGAATGGGCTAACTCTCAAGAAATAATGAACGTGTAATCAGCCCTGCTAATCCAAGGTTTCTCACGCCTGACTCACTAAAATCATCAATGTATTTACAGTGTTTTTGGCTGTCGTGAGAAAGGATGATTGATGCCCCAGGGTTTGCAATCTCCTTTGAGCGGGCGAGTCAACGCTGGCTTTGGTGGTAACGAGCGCCCCCACCGAAATAAAATTATTGTCGGTGTCGTATTGGCCGCAATCGTTCCATTTATCGTTTCAACTTTTGCAGCAACCGTGACTGTGGGAAATGGTGCACTTGAATTTGGTCAAGGTTCCCAACAGGCCGTTGCTTGCGATCCAACTGTCTTTGCAGCCCTGAGCGAAGAGTGGCATTCAGCGCCAACGAGTACAGATACGTCTGCCGGTTTTTTCCGTGTTCGCGGAGTAACAGTTGCTAATCTTGATTTAAATTCATGTCGCGGAAAGAAATTACGCATTCGCCTAGTTGACACATTAGGCGCAGAAATAGCTATTGGTCCTACAACGGATGCAAAAGTGCTACAAATTTCACTTCCTAATGTTGATGCACCAATAAGTATTAATGATGCTGGAGCACTCGCATTGACCTATTTATCAGGTGAAGGATCACTTGTTTCAAGTGCAATGGCTGCATCAATTTCACTCAATGTTTCGGGAACATCTATTTATGACGGCTCTGATTTATCTGCAACGAGTGCAGATGTAACTTTTTATTTAGATTCAACAGCAACAACAGTAAATATCGATGGTCAAAGAATTGGCCGTACAACAGTTGAAACTGTAAATAATCCAACGCGATAAATAAGTTGTATTGAGTTACATGCTCAGCTAGCGCCTTCAATTGCGCTTTCTCACATTCAGAGCCACGCTTATTGGCGCATTCAAGCAATACTCAGATAAGAGGGTAAAACCCGAATAGAAAAGTTCAAAATGGCCATTTTCGGGGTAAAGGCACTTGCACGAGCGTATGCGGGGTGATTGACTCACCTTCAATAAGAGATTCACATAGCGTGAGCCTCGTGAGAACTTTCCCCACAAGGAGGAAGCCAGATGGATATTCTAAATTTAGGTGGCATCAACGAGCCATCTGAGCGCCCTTCCAAGAAGAAGCTCAAGGTCATAATTGGGATCGGCTTACTCGCTGGTGTTATGGGCATGGGCTCAACACTCGCGGCCTCGATCACCCTCAACGGTGGAGCATCTGTTGAATTCGGTCAAGGTGTTCAGCTAGTTGCAGCGTGTGATAGTGCGATCACCGTTACACCAACATCAACCTTCGTCAATGATACAGATTCAGCGCAGTCAAACTTTCGTTTGAACACACTCGTGCTTTCGGATATCGGTTCAGGTTGCCAAGGCAAGAAGTTACGAATTACTGGTTATACGAGTACAGAGACAGGCACGCCATACACATTGGATGCAGCATCTATTACTTCACCACTAGGGTTTGCTATTAACATGAAAACAACGGGCAAAAAGTTTCTTTCAGCTTCAGGCTCAACGCGATTGATGGCTGGTTGTGAAATTACTATAAATTCAACGGCTGTCGATACTCAGAGCGGAACATCAATAGCCTGTAATCTCAACGGCTCAACCGATGACACTACCGCTCGTACATTAACGTCAACATCTACGGGAACCTTGATCATCACATTCACAACTGGTACGACTGCTAGCAATATCGCTCAACCGTCATTAGCTGCCGCATTCGACAAGTTCGCACTTGAATCGAATGCATAAGTACAATAAATAAATCTAGAAATAAAGTAAGAAAGACTCGCTCTATACGTAGAGCGAGTCTTTCTTACTTTATGAAGGCGCAATTTAGAATGAGACTCTCAAGAATGGAAATATGAATTATGGCTAATCTCGATGAAAGATCAGATAGCGATGCTTCAATTCAACTTGGTAAAATGGAGATGTGGATCGACAAAAGATCTAAAGTTCCAGAATCTAATGTCCTTGTTACAGTCTCAGATTTAGAGGGCGAACATAGTTACTTGGTAACTGGCAATAAAGTAGTAAAGACAAAATCCTCACTCTTTGTTCAAGCGCCCGAGGAGCGTATTGTTGTTGGCACCCGCTCGTGGTATCGCAAAGCAACTGTTCTCACGCGTTGGTTTGGCTATGTTTTAGCATTTACTCTGATTTCCTTCTCGATACTTTCCTTCCAGGGCTCCATCAAGGCTCGTGTGGTACTCACAGCCTCAATGGCGCCAACGATCAACCCTGGCGACATGATCTTGACGACGCCTCCTTCTAATATCACTCCCAAAATTGGCAGCGTTGTGGCATATGTGGGTCGTCGCTTTGATGGAACTGCAGTAGGTGTTTTTTCCCACCGAATCATTGGTGGTAGCGCCGAGACTGGATTTATCGTCAAAGGTGATGCCAACCCCTCACCTGATACACAGAAACCTAAGATTCCAGATATTACGGGTGTGGTTATTTTCGTAATTCCACTTATTGGAAAATTCCTCACACCGAAATCTTTGATGGTCATCATTCCGCTTATTTTTGGTCTGTGGCTCATCCTCGATGCACTCAAAAATGAGTAAGAAGTTATTTTCATTTCTTTTCGTAGCTCTCTATCTTCTCCTATCACTACCCTCTGCCCATGCAATAGAGATTCCACTTTTGACATGGGAGCGAGGAAAAGTCCAAAATATTGTTGTTGGTGATGCATCGCAACAGAAGAACTGGACAATAAAACTTCTCTCCGAAAAAAATTCAGTAGTTACTTTTACTGGGAGCAGAGAGAATTCTCGTGGATTTATTGTTTATTCAGGAGAGTTACCATCAGATTTGCCACTTGGCCAATATTCTGTCGTTGTCTTTGGAGATGGAAGTGTATCTGGAACTCAAATAGCACTTGTTCGCGTTACTGCACTCAAGCGCTTTAGCATTCTAGATTCAACCCATGATATCGGAATTCTCGGAATCTGTCTGACATTTTTACTCGTTCTACTTTCAACTATGAGGACAAAGAAATATGCACTCGTAAGATTTTTTAGAGAAGATAAACTCAACGAGGATGGAACACTTCTTTATGCAAAAAATATTCCTCGATTTGTCTATAAATATTATCTATATCGGGCCAATTCACTAAAAAGTTTCAAACCATCTTTGGCGAGATTTCTTTTGGAGTACGACGATTCATTCCTTCATAAATTATCTCCATTAGCCTGGGTAATTTTGCCAACAGTGGCTCTTTTCGCTGGTATTCAAGGTGGCTTCGCCACCGGAGACCAGACTCTAAAATTTCCACTTTACTCATTAGCGCTACTCACAATTATTTCTATGATTGATGCCTATAGTGCGATTTTCGTTATCTCAGGCTTTGTCATAGCCCAGATCATCCTCGGTGAAGTTATGAATTTTCGGGTCGTTCTTTCATTGGCAGCCCTTGGGCTGGCTTGGGTTGGTACAGGCTTGCTCTCTTCTCATCTGCAATTACTTATGGTGCAGGAATTGAGGCATGAGAGCAGGTTTGGCAAAGGCCTAGCCAAGAAAATCTCTATGGTCGCAGTCACTTCTCTCTCTAGCTCAATTTTTTTCTTTCTCGCATTTTTGCTTGCGCAAAGCCTTTCAAATAATTCTGTCATGGATCGCGGAGTAGTACTTTTTGTTGCAGCCCTTGTCGGAATAATCTCAGCAAGCAAGTTTTTTATTTATGATTCCCAAGATTCAAGGATTTTTAGAAGTGCAAGTATGGATAGCAAAAAAGATAATCACCATAATGTTGACCAAATAATCTCACCTTTCTGGACTACATTGATAGCTCTTGCAACATTCTTTGGAGCATTTGTTTGGACAGAAAATTGGTCGATCTCTCTAGCCTTTGGTCTCATCAATGTTATTTACTTTGGGCTACTTTTACTGAAATTTACCTCCCATAATTTCAGATATATTTTGAAGTGGGAGAGATCTATTCTCATCGAGCCTTTGACCATGGCCTTACTGAGCTACTGTGTATTTATTTATGTTGATAGGTTGCCCCTACAAACAATTGATCGCTCCATGATTTTTATTTTTTGCGTCTACATTATTGCAATATTTCATAGCGTTCTAAGTCACGTGCTCGAAATTACTCAGAATTCCACGGTGAGTCGAGCATGAAAAAGTTATTATTTTTCATAGTAATTTTACTATTTGCGCGCGGTGCTACTTTTTTCGAAACAAATGTAGGGGAAGAGCCCATGCAGTACGAGAATTTGTTGCTGGGATTTGAATTAGGTTCTAACGCAAATTTCAATCAAGTACTAGCTGTGGTCGTCGGCCCACAAGGGCTAGCTGGCGCAGCCGGAGTTGCAGGAAAAAATGGTTTTGTTGGAATTAATGGATCCGCTGGAGCGAATGGATTAGATGGTGCTCCAGGAGTTGTTGGTCCAAGTGGTGCTCCAGGAGTTTCTGGATTACCAGGAAAAGATGGAGTAATTGGAAGAGATGGTGCAATTGGTTCACCAGGCACACCCGGTACACCCGGTACACCCGGTAGAACTGGAGCAACAGGATCATCGGGTCCACCCGGTTCATCTTCTGGTGGAGGTGGTGCTATCGCGATGATTTCTTTGCCAACAGGTGATTCAAATTGTCCAACGGGTGGTACGAAATTTGTTGCAAGTGATGCTTCAGTGTCGTATGCATGCAATGGATCCAAGGGCGATGTAGCTTTTAGTGCAGGAGTCGGAAGTATTAGCGTCTGTGATGTTGCAATAGATATTGGAATGATTAGTCATCTGGATCTCGATTTAGGGCGCTTCACTTTGGATGGTATTCGAGTATCAAGTATGGATTCCAAATGCGAAGGAGATAGGTTAGATATCACGTTGTCTACAACAGCTATTGGCGGAGAACCATTGCCCTTTATTTGCACGGTATTAAGCCTGCCTGACCCACTTGGTGGCGACCTCTATCTGACGCGCACAGGGTATAATTTGAAGTATGGAGAATCAGGATTAGTAGTCCCATTGTTCTGCGATCCCTCGCTGAGTGCGATGGACCTGACAATTCTAGATTCCATACTTGGATTTCAACTGTCATGATTTATAAGAAGGAAGAGAACTAACTCAAATGGCAGAGAAGAAAAAGGCTATCCCCAATAAGCCAATTGTTTCGCGTGTTCCGCTTCCGGTATCTGATTCGGCGCTAGTTATTGATCTTCCAGATGGACAAAAGTTAGTAATTGGAAAGATGGGCCAAGGCACTGTTATTGAAGTGGCAACATGGCGCGGTGTGGGCCGTCCCGATTCGCGGACGAGTCGAATGATGTTTGGAATGTCGAGTGCTGAAATAGATGTTGATAACCCAGACTCAGAAGTAAATAAATCTACAGATTTTTCTGGAAATTTAGTGTCACAGATTCTTAACTATCCTCTTGCCCTGATTAGATGGCTTTTCAATATTCAACATGTGCCAAAGCCAAAGAAAAATAAAGATGGAAGCAGGAAACTTATTGTTCAGGGCGATGATTCCCAGAATAAATCAGCGAGTATAGGAATCAAGGGTGCGGCTCTAAAAATCATCCAACAAATTGTTCAAAAAGTTGTGCCCGTGCTTTCTAAAGTTTACAAAGCAGGCAGAGAGCAAATTGTGAAGGGGATAAAGAAGAAGAGTCCCCTAAAGGGTGAGGCGCAAGAATTGACGAGTGTCGATTTAGATGTTGAGAAGTGGCTTGAGTCATTGGCTACTTCTACTCGGAAAAAGCAAGTATCTTCGGGTATTACTACCCCAAAAATCGAGAAAAAGAAGAAATAAAAGCGCTCAAATAAATGTCAATTCATGCTCTTCCCGCTCCTTAAACGGTATTCTGGGCTCGTGATTGTGCTTATGGAAGGATTGGGTAGATGAGCGATAATTCAAAACGCGGAATCGTTTTTGCAGCAATTCTTCTTGTAATTTTATACGCACTTGGCCTCCGAATTGATCATCCAAAATCTGGATTGAAAAATGCACTCGGAACTGCAGAATCTTCCTTAGCCGTCTATTGGCATAAATCTGAAATAAGCGTGGGGGATAAGGTTGTCATCACTACCAAAACACCTGGTGGAAGCCCCCAATTAGCGCTGGTAAATAATGTAAATGCTGATTCAATCGATGTTCAAATTACGGGTGGTTTTGAAAGAGTTGCCCTCAAAGATGTCCATGGCACGCTTGTATTGGTCTTTCCCTTCATCGGAACCCTTCTTAGCATCATCGGTTTATAACAGTTTTCAGTTTTGCCTAATATGTTCTAACGATAGAATTTGCAATCTCGCTAGTAAATCCCCAACTGAGGAGAATATATGAGCCTCATCGAAATTGAGCAGCCGCCCCAAAATTCTAAAAAATTTCCAAGAATTTTTGTTGGTGTCGCAATTTCAATGGCGATTGCCTCTATTGGCCTAGCCGTTGGTGCACTTATAAACCTGGGCGGCCCCGGTGGCTCTACAGAACTCGGTTTAGGTCAAACCCTAACACCGGCTTGCGATAATGCTGTTACTTTTCTGTATTACACCAGTATTGATAACAGAGAAGATCTAAATATCACCCTTAATGAAATCCAAATGTCAGATATTTCATCAAATTGTGAAGGCAAAGATTTTATTATTACAGCTAGAGATAACGATGGAAATGCTCTACCCCTAAGCCGAGATGCAAATGGAACTCTCTGGACCTCTGTCAGATTTCACTTTGCCCCATTTCTTGGTGTCAATGGTTCAGTCGACCTAAATGGAAATCTCACTAATATGTTCACATTAGTCGGAGGAAACCCAAACGCAATATCAGTGCAAGCACTTGGAGGGCTTGATTCAATTGCCGCATTGCCTCAAAGTTCGCCAGGAATCGATGATTGGGATCTCAGCGATCCATTTCTCTATTGGGCGCTATCTCCAGATCAAAATTCTGTTTCAATTACTTTTAATCCTTTTCCTATTGAAGGGGAAGATTCAATTGGTGGATTCTTAAACCCAAGACTTATAAAGCTCTTTACTCTGGAGAGCACCGACCACTAACGAGATTACGTCCCGGACAATAGGGCTCTAACAAAATCGGTTGTTACATACAATAAAACTTTCTTATGCGCGTGGATACACTCTCACTGCAAAGATCGCGGAACTTCGTGTTGGGTTAGCCGTGTTATATGGCGTGAGGACCGCTGTAATTCTTGGGAAACCAAATGAAGATGGCTTCCATATACATACTGCAGGCGCACTTGGCGTGGCCTTTATTGTCATACAGCCTGGG
The DNA here is from genome assembly GCA_945898065.1 of Bifidobacterium breve. Classification (GTDB taxonomy): domain Bacteria; phylum Actinomycetota; class Actinomycetes; order Nanopelagicales; family Nanopelagicaceae; genus Planktophila. The sequence goes on along the minus strand of CAMDHH010000014.1, from coordinate 1,460 downwards.
ATCGGACGTCCATCTTGTAAAAATTGCACTTTTCCTGACTCAACAACATTTACCGTAATGCGCACGCTTGACTGATATTCAAATTCAGTGGCGTCATCGACAAAGAATACATCCACATTTCCATCACCGAGTAAGAAGCGGATGGAGCTAGTCAGAGATAGGACGTCGTTGTACACAGTTGCATTTCCAGGTCTAATAGCTTGGATAACGCAGCTACCAACAGTTGTGCGAGTGAGAACTGCTCCACTAATCGTGCAGCCCTCTGTGATAGTTGTATAAACAATCGTTTCTGCAGTCGTTCCTCCACTCGCTCTCAATGTGAGCGCAACCTCGGTGCGACCCTCGAGAGTGGAGATAATTAGTGGCGCTTGATTTGCAAAGGCTACTGAAAGCAGTACGTCATCTGAGTAGGCAGTCGAGGTTGAACCATTCTTGGTATTCGTTATACCCACTCTGTAGCGATATCCATTTGAAGTTCTATTCAAGGTCGCAGTTGTATAAGAACTTGTTGTTCCACCCGTCCCACTCGAGACATTTGTCCACGTAATTCCTGTATCTGAAGAAGTTTCCCACTGATAGGTAAGGCTTCCGTCACCACTTGCGCTAACACTAAAGTCTGCGGTCTGCAAAGCAGTCTTCGAAGCGGCTTGCGGTTGAGTCGCAATTGAAATTGAGCCTGCGGCAGAATTGGTCGAAATACTTATTTTTTCTGATTCTATTGAATTCAGATATACACCCGTTCCAATTGCCACGATTGCAAACTGATAGCTTGTGCCATCAGCAATACTGGCGTATTGACTAGTCGTTACGCTCTGGCTAATGGTGGCAGCACTTGAGACTGTGATACTTTCAAGAAGAGATGCACCACTTGAGTCATAGATTCTAATTGAGTAGCTAGTCGCATTAGCGATTGCAGATCCCCAACTGAGTCCAATTGATTTCAAAGTTCCCGAGGTTGCGCTTCCACTAAGGGTAGGAGTAGCTAGCACACTCTTTGTCGTAAAGGAGGCTGAGGCGTTAGATGCATCTGATGCGCTGTAGTTTCCGGAACCATTCGCAGTTATCGTGGCGTAGTAGGTAGTACCTGCTGCGAGCCCCGTAGCTACTACTGTTCCAGCGCTATATGTATTGTTTGCATCGTAGGCTAAATAATTATCTGAAGATCTATAAATTGCAATCCTATAAATACTTGCATTTGATACTGATGTATATGTAATCGTTGCCGATGTAGCAGAACCCTCAACGGCTGAGCCACTTGGAGCAGATGGCTGTGTTAATTTGATAGCCCCAACAGTTGCCGTTGCAGAATCAGAGGTCACAGCAGAACTAATTGCACCATTTTTAGTGTTATAGACCAAGACGCGATATGCCTTGCCGCTATCACTGTTGAGAACGGTGAGGGCCGCAGTTGTATAGGTCGAGCCAGTATTAGTACTGGCAACTGAGCCACCTGTAACGTT
>CAMDHH010000013.1 GCA_945898065.1 Bifidobacterium breve | reverse complement strand
GTCTTCTTCTTCGTTGGACCCAGGACCATCGTCATGTTTCGTCCCTCTTGCTTTGGGGCGAATTCAATGAAGGCCACTTCTGCAACATCTTCTGCAAGACGTTGCAACATTTTGTAACCCAACTCAGGACGCGTTTGTTCTCTTCCACGGAACTTCATCGTAACTTTCACCTTATCGCCACCCTTGAGAAACTTTTCTACTTGAGCACGTTTGGTCTCATAGTCGTGAGTTTCAATCTTTGGTGTCAATCGCACTTCCTTCACCACAATGTGGGTCTGGTTCTGTCGCGCTTCCCGAGCCTTCTGTGCAACTTCGTACTTATATTTTCCGAAGTCCATAATCTTGCATACGGGCGGATTAGCATCTGGTGCAATCTCAACTAAGTCGAGACCAACTTCATCTGCCATCTTTAACGCTGTATCGATATCTACAACTCCAACTTGTTCCCCGGTGTAACCGATGAGACGAATTTGAGGTGTGCGAATTCGATCGTTGATGCGCGGTTCTGTTGTGATTTGTGCTCCTTATGGTTGTGTCGAACGCTTCTAGTGAATCAAGCGCTACAAAAATCGCAACCGCAAGGGCTAGAAAAAGGATTAAATCCTTTAGTCATACCCGACGAACCAAATCGCTAGAAGCGAAGAAGGTGGGAGCGGTAACTCCTCTTGCAGCAGCCGAAGCCACTGGTCTGGAGCAAAGATTACCCGAGCGAGCCCAAATAGAGAAATTCGCGCCTAAGCACCCATCGCATGGAGGCCGCCATCGACGTGAATGATCTCTGCCGTCGTCTTAGGAAACCAATCAGAGAGCAGTGCAACAGTTGCTTGTGCTGCAGGAACCGGATCGGTGGTGTCCCATGCGAGAGGTGAACGTTCATTCCATACTTTTTCAAACTCATCAAAACCAGGAATAGATTTTGCAGCCATTGTGCGAATAGGACCTGCAGCTACAAGATTGACTCGAATATTTTCAGGACCAAGATCGCGCGCTAAATAACGCGATGTTGATTCCAGTGCTGCTTTTGCAACGCCCATCCAATCGTATTTTGGCCATGCCACTTGTGCATCGAAATCAAGTCCAACAACTGATCCACCACCATTGAATAATGGTCGGGCAGCCATTGTGAGTGATTTGAATGAGAATGCAGAAACTTGAAGTGCAACAGCCACATCTTCCCACTTCGTATTGAGAAAATTTCCACCCAGTGCTGCTTCAGGTGCAAAACCAATTGAATGAACCACGCCATCGAGGCCATCGACATGTTCGCGTACACGATCTGGCAGGGCTGCTAAATCTTCATCGTTAGTGACATCTAATTGAATAACAGGAGCAGGTTGCGGAAGACGGCCAGCAATGCGCTCTGTTAGGCGGTGAACTCGTCCATATGAACTAAGGACAACAGTTGCACCCTGTTCCTGCGCCAGACGCGCAATATGAAATGCAATTGAGGCATCGGTGAGAACACCAGTAACCAAAATTCTTTTTCCTTCAAGGATTCCCATTATTAGTGTCCCATTCCTAATCCGCCATCAACAGGTATCAGTGCGCCCGTGATGTATCCCGCTTGTGGTGAGGCAATGAAGGATACGACATCACCGATTTCATCCGCTGTTGAAAATCTACCTAACGGCACAGAGCTTGCAATATCTGCTCGGCGTTTTTCATCTATTTCTGAAGTCATATCTGTCTCTACAAAACCGGGAGCAATAACATTTGCGGTAATTCCACGGCTTCCTAATTCACGAGCAAAGGAACGAGCCATACCAAGAAGTCCTGCTTTACTCGATGAGTAATTGACCTGGCCAGGTGCTCCAACTCCCCCGACAACAGAACCAATAAATATCAGTCGACCACGCTTTAATTTGAGCAAACCTTTAGTTGCACGACGAGCAACTCTAAAAGAGCCTGTGAGGTTTGCATCGATTACGCTTTCGAAATCTTCATCGCTCATTCTCATCACTAAACCATCTTTTGTAATACCAGCATTTGCGACGATAATTTCTGGAATTCCCCATTTGCTTTCAATCTCATCGAATGCAGCATCAACGCTTTGGGTTGAAGTCACATCCATAATTACACTTTTGAATCCCGAAGGTGGGGTTCCTGAGCGATGCGTAATGACAACATCATGGCCACTATTTTTCAAAGATCGAGCGATTGCGAGACCTATACCTCTATTTCCACCAGTTACTAACGCTACTGAGTGTTGCTCTTCGCTCATCCCCATAATCTAATGGCTACTCAGGCGTAAAGAAAGAATGGGCACGAGTCACTAGCGGATGCATAAACTCTTCATAGCATTTAGGCTTCAAACATGGCTAAAGAAGATGAGATTTTCGATATCACTTCTGCTCCCAAGGGACTTGGTGCAGATCAGGCAGCACGTCAAAAACGCTATTTTATTTCGATGATGGTTCGAACTCTTTGTTTCATACTTACCGTTATTTTGCCGAGTCCTTTCCGTTGGTTCGCACTAGCTGGCGCTGTATTTTTGCCCTATATAGCTGTTGTCGTTGCAAATGCTGGACGCGAGACTGTCGGGACTGGGACATCAATATTGAAGAAGAAACCCAAATCACTTTCATAAACTAAACTCTCTCTATGACAAAGACGAGGGAACCTCTTGCTATTCTGAAGAGTTTCGTCGCCTTACTTCTCGTTATTTTCACTCTATGGGCTGCGCAATGGCAATACCATCGAGGAATTGATAGGCATGAACGAAATACACTTATTGCTCAGCAATCCTCAATGGCTGCTATCGCTCTGCCCAACTCAATTGAGGAGCCAATGCAATTGGAATGGCGACAAATCAAGACAGCAGGAACCTTTACTCCAGATAAGCAAATTCTTCTTCGTAACCGTTACTTTGAAGGTCAATATGGATTTGAAGTTCTAACTCTTTTTACAAATACGCAAGGAAAAATTTTTTGGGTAGATAGAGGCTGGGTCAAAGCAGGTGCAGATGCAACCACAGCGCCAATCACACCGCCGATTCCAACAGAGCAGGTGAGCATTGTCGGACGATTTCGATTAGGAACTTCTCTTCCATCAGGAAAGTTTTTCGCTCTCCCTGGTGGGGGAAAGAGCGGGATTACATCAGAAGTAAATGCTCAATCGCGGGAGAATACAGAAGGTTTCTATATCGATCTTCTCAGTGGTTCTACTACCGCGCTTACACCTCAAGTGAGTGCGCAACTTCCAGAACTCAGCGATGGCCCGCATATGGCATATGCCCTGCAATGGATATTTTTTGGTGGGTTAGTCGTGTACGGAAGAATCCTGATTCGTCGTACCCGCTAAATCTTGTCTGGAATAGAGATCGGAATATAGACCGCCCAGTAGAACAAGTTCGTCATGCGTTCCACGTTCAACTATTGCACCTTTATCAAGAACCAAAATCTGATCTGCTTCTCTGACCGTGCTGAGGCGGTGCGCAATAACAATGCTCGTTCTCCCTTTGAGTGCAACCTTGAGAGCCTCTTGCACCAGTTGCTCATTCTCTGAATCGAGATGAGCAGTTGCTTCATCCAAGATGACAACAGATGGCGATTTCAATAGAAGACGCGCTATAGCCAAACGTTGTTTCTCTCCACCAGATAATCGATGTCCACGTTCACCCACCATGGTCTCTAGTCCATTTGGGAGGGAGGCAATTAGTTTCCAAATTTGAGCTGCTTCACATGCGCTTTGCATCTCTTCCTGTGTCGCATCATTCTTTGCGTAACGAAGATTCTCTGCAATAGTTTCGTGGAATAGATGCGCATCTTGCATCACTACACCTATTGAATTACGCAATGATTCCAAGGTTAGATCTCGAATATCGACTCCATCAATCAATATGGATCCGTTAGTAACATCGTAGAGGCGCGGTAGTAGCGCACTAATTGTCGTTTTGCCAGCACCAGATGGACCAACAAGTGCGGTAAGAGTTCCAGATTGAGCGATGAAGGATAGATCTCGCAATACCTCGCCGCTTTGAACCGTTTCTGCTTTTGCCACGGACTCGAGTGAAGCAAGTGAAATTTCCTCTGCTCGTGGGTAATGAAAACCTACGCCTCGAAATTCAATCGTTGGATTTTTTGCTTCAAGATCCTTTGCATCAGCTTTATCGCTGACCATCGGTTCTAAATCTAAAACTTCGAAGACTCTTTCAAATGAAACTAATGCAGTCATCACATCTATACGGACATTAGAAAGAGCAGTAAGAGGTCCATATAAACGTGCTAGAAGTGCAGTAATTGCCAGAAGTGTTCCAACCGTAACGGTTCCTGAAATTGCTAAGTGGCCCCCAATTCCATATGCAACAGCGGTTGCAATTGCCGCCACACTTGTAAGGGCAATAAAGAAGAGTCGATTCAATAGCGCCATTGTGATTCCAATATCTGCAACTTTGCGCGCTCTGCTGCGAAAAGATTCCTTCTCTTGTGCGGGTTGTCCATAGAGCGTCACCAGCATCGCCCCTGAAACATTGAAACGCTCTGTCATTGTGCTCGACATTTGAGCATTCAAATTGAATGATTCACGTGTGAGAGATTGCAACTTTCTTCCTACCCATTTAGTCGGAATCAGGAACATAGGAAGAAGGATGAGTGCGACAACTGTTATTTGCCACGAGAGGATCAGCATCGTTGCTCCCACCAATACCAAGCTCACAACATTGCTGACTACCCCTGATAGTGAAGCAGTAAAAGCTTGTTGTGCTCCTATGACATCAGAGTTGATGCGCGAGATGAGTGCACCGGTTTGCGTTCTAGTAAAAAACGCTATTGATTGCTTTTGAACGTGAGCAAAAACCAATGTACGAAGATCATAAATCAAACCTTCGCCAATTTGAGAAGAGTACCAACGCCCAATCATGCTCATTAGGGCATCTGCAATGGCTAGTGCTCCAACCATGAGAGCAAGTCGTGTAACTAATTGGCTATTCTTTGGAATCACACCATCATCTATTAAACTTCGCAAAAGCAGTGGCGTCGCCACTATCAAGACCGCATCGATTACTACGGTGATAAGAAATAAAACGATGCTGCGTTTGTAGGGCTGCGCAAAAGAAAATATACGTTTGACTGTTCCTGGCTTAAGTTTCTGTTGCTTTACTGAAGGATCTGCCGTCATTGAGCGATGCGTCATCCAAGCCGCATGCATCGACATTTTCTAAACCGTAAATCCGAGAGCGCGCAGCTGTTCTCTTCCGTCATCGGAAATTTTATCTGGACCCCACGGTGGCATCCATACCCAGTTGATCTTTACATCTGTTGTCATTCCGGCAAGTGCTTGTCGAGTTTGATCTTCGATAACGTCTTGCAATGGGCACGCTGCAGATGTCAGAGTCATATTGAGAATCGCAATATTTGTCTCATCGACCATAACGTCGTAAATAAGTCCTAGGTCGACAACATTAATGCCTAGCTCTGGGTCAACTACATCCTTCATCGCCTCAGTTATATCATCAACCGTTGTACTCATCATTACCTCCGTTAGGTCTGTAGTCTATTTGTTGGAGGCAGCAAGTACTGCATCTTTGTATGCCATCCAGCCCAAAAGTGCACATTTAATGCGAGCGGGAAATTTGGAAACTCCAGCTAATGAGACAGCATCTTCGAGAATCACGGGGTCGCCAGTTTTTAGCCCCTTGCTCTGCATAAGTTCTACGAAATTATCCAAAATAACTCGCGCTTCATTCACACTTTTCCCAATAACTAAATCACTCATGATGGAAACACTTGCTTGGCTAATCGAACAACCCACTCCATCCCACGAGATCGATGAAATAGAGTCCCCCATAAGAGCAAGATTGAGAGTTATTTCATCACCACAACTTGGATTTACATGATGAACTTGCGCATCATATGTTGAGTGCAATCCTTTGTGCTGTGGATGCTTATAGTGATCCAAAATAACTTCTTGATAGAGCGCGTCTAATTCCATTATGGGCGTCCAAAATATTTCTTTGCGCCAATGATTGCATCAACTAATGCATCGACATCGCCTTCATCATTATAGAAATAGAGAGAAGCACGAGTCGTGGCCGGAACACCTAACTTGCGCGTCAGAGGCCATGCGCAGTGATGTCCGGTACGAACAGCGATACCTTGAGCATCTAAATATTGGCCAAGATCATGTGGGTGAATATCTCCGAAAGTGAAGGAGACTGTTCCTCCGCGAGCATCCATATGTTGAGGGCCAATGATTCGTAATCCTTCGAGAGCGCTCAATTTTTTGATGAGATAGGCGCCCAGTTTTACTTCGTGGAGAAAAATCTTCTCCATTCCAATCCTTGATAAATAATTTAGCGCTGCTCCCAATCCAACTATCTGCGCCATGTTAGGAACACCTGCTTCAAACTTACGTGGCGCAGGCGCCCATGTCGCACTTGTCATCGTTACATTTTCAATCATTGAGCCACCAAATAAAAATGGTGGCAACATCTCGAGAAGCTCGCTTCTCCCCCAAAGCACACCAACACCAGTTGGGCCAACCGCTTTATGCCCGGAGAATGTCAGGAAGTCAACATCGAGTTCCTTAACATTGATGGGCATATGAGGCACTGATTGACATGCATCAAGTACTACTACTGCGCCAACTTCATGGGCTCTAGCAACGATTGCCTCTAAAGGATTGATAGTTCCAAGAACATTTGATTGGTGAGTGATTGCAACAATTTTTGTGTCTTCAGTAATCACTTGATTAATGTCAGAAAGATCAAGTCGCCCTTCGATATCTACTTCGAACCATTTGAGAGTAGCACCGGTGCGCTCGGCTAATTGTTGCCAAGGAATCAAATTCGCATGGTGTTCCATCTCAGTTACTACGATGCTGTCATCTTTGGTTAGAAGCGAGGTATAGGAGTAAGCAACTAAATTCAAGCTCTCAGTCGCACTCTTGGTAAATACAATCTCATCTACATCAGCACCCAAAAAGTCAGCCACAATCTGCCGCGCAGATTCCATAGCCTCTGTAGCCTCTTCAGCGAGCTGATGAGCACCACGATGTGCAGCAGCATTATGTTTTGTATAAAAATTTACTTCAGCATCGATTACCGATTGCGGCTTTTGACTAGTAGCACCCGAATCTAGATAGACCAACTTTTTTCCATCACGAATAGTCCTAGTAAAGATAGGAAAATCTTTACGGATTGTGGCGACATCTAGTTCACTCATGACTATCGGTTAGCTACCGACATACTCCGCATACCCGTTAGCTTCGAGTTTTTCAGCAAGTTCAGCGCCACCTTCTTCGACAATTTTGCCGTTAGCAAAGACGTGTACGAAATCTGGCTTGATGTAACGCAGGATGCGTGTGTAGTGAGTAATCAGAAGTACGCCTAAATTATTCGCCTCTTTAGCACGTACAACACCTTCCGAGACGACGCGGAGTGCATCAACGTCGAGTCCTGAATCTGTCTCATCCAAAATGGCAATCTTTGGCTTGAGCAATTCCAATTGCATAATCTCGTGGCGCTTCTTCTCTCCGCCAGAGAAACCTTCGTTGACGTTACGTGTTGCAAAGGAAGGATCCATCTTGAGCGCTTCCATTGCATCTTTTACTTCACCCGTCCATGTACGCAACTTAGGTGCTTCACCACGAAGTGCTGTAACAGCTGTGCGCAAAAAATTCGATACTGAAACACCTGGAACTTCAACTGGGTATTGCATTGCTAAGAAGAGACCTGCTTTTGCGCGTTCATCAACAGTCATCTCAAGTAGATCTACGCCATCAAGAGTTACTGTTCCACCGGTAATTGAATACTTTGGGTGGCCAGCAATGGAGTAAGCAAGAGTTGATTTTCCTGAACCGTTTGGTCCCATGATTGCATGTGTCTCGCCAGATTTGATTGTTAGATCTACACCCTTGAGAATCTCAACAGCACCTACATCTGTATTGACACTTACCTGTAAACCGCGGATTTCTAATGTACTCATCGTTTCTTTTCTCTCGTCTCTCGTAGCGGTACTAAATTTCGATGGTGACGGAATCTCCGTCAACCTTTACTGCATAAACTGCAACTGGCATATTGGCTGGCAAAGTGATTGCTTGACCAGTTCTCAAATCAAACTCGGCTCCATGGAGCCAACATTCAATTTTGTAATCAGTGACATCTCCCTCAGAAAGGGATGCATCAGAGTGTGAACAAACATCATTGATTGCAAAGACTTCATCGCCCACGCGAGTGACGCAGATTGATACGCCATTCTTTTCGACCAGAATTGGCTTGCCAGATACTAGGTTGGAAAGTTGAAGATCCGCCATTTATGAACCTGCCTTTGCAAGTTCACCATCGATGCGATCCATGAGGCGATCTTGAATAACTACATCACCAATTTCTGTAACGATTTCATTGAAGAATCCGCGTACAACAAGTCGACGCGCATCAGCGAGTTCAATTCCTCTAGACATCAAATAGAAAAGTTGTTCGTCATCGAATCGTCCAGTCGTGCTTGCGTGACCAGCACCGACAATCTCGCCCGTTTCGATTTCAAGGTTTGGTACAGAGTCTGCGCGAGCACCATCACTGAGAAGTAGGTTGCGATTGAGTTCATATGTATCGGTGCCCTCAGCTGCTGCACGAATAAATACGTCACCAATCCACACTGTATGAGCACCTTGACCTGCGAGTGCTCCTTTGTAATTCACGCGTGATTTCGCATTAGGAACTTTGTGATCTACAAACATTCTATGTTCGAAGAACTGCCCCTCTGTTGCAAAATACACTCCGAGAAGTTCGCATGATGCACCTTGACCAATGAATTCAACACTTGGCAATAAGCGAACTAAAGAGCCACCAACTGTCACTGTGATTGATTTGAAGGATGCATCACGATCAACGATTGCGTGGTGCTTAGCAAGGTGGGTTGAACCCGTATTCCATTCTTGCAAAGAGACAAAAGTGAGATTTGAGCCAGGCGATAGCACAAACTCAACATCTTCAGCGAGAAATGCATCTCCTGTATTTTCCATGATCACAGTAGCGCGAGCATGGGCACCAAGTTCGATTCGTACACGTGAAAACTCTGCAGAATCTAGTCCGTGCGCAGAACGCGACAAAGTAATTGTCTCTGCTACTTCAGTATTTGCGGCAATCGTAAGAGTGGCTACATTGCGTGCACCTTCTCGTACTCGTTGCATTACAACATCATCTGTCTCCGCAGGTGATGTTGTTAATTCGCGAGAAATTCTTTCGAAACTTACTCCTGAGGCACCACCCTTGAAAGAGAGCGATTCGCGATCTCCCACCTTTGCAGTGCCATCATGGAGCCCACCTAAACGCTTGAGAGGTGTAAATCTCCACGCCTCTTCGCGTCCAGTTGGTGTTAGGTAATTTGTTGTGAGTAAAGACATTAACCAACTGCGCCTTCCATTTGAAGTTCAATGAGGCGATTGAGCTCTAGGGCATATTCCATTGGTAGCTCACGAGCGATTGGTTCGATAAATCCACGAACAATCATTGCCATCGCTTCATCTTCAGTCAGACCACGTGACATCAAATAGAACAATTGATCATCGCTAATCTTTGAAACAGTTGCTTCGTGACCCATTGAAACATCGTCTTCACGAATATCAACATATGGATAGGTATCTGAACGAGAAATTGTGTCTACAAGAAGTGCATCACATTTCACCGTACTTGCAGAATGGTGCGCTCCTTCTTGAACTTGAACGAGTCCGCGATATGAAGTACGTCCTCCACCGCGCGCAACTGATTTAGATATGACAGATGATGAAGTGTAAGGAGCAGCGTGAACCATCTTCGCTCCAGAATCTTGATGCTGGCCTTCTCCTGCAAATGCAAGTGAGAGTGTTTCACCCTTTGCATGTGGACCCATGAGGAAAATTGCTGGGTATTTCATTGTGACCTTTGAGCCGATATTTCCATCGACCCATTCCATAGTTGCACCTTCAGCGCAAGTAGCACGCTTGGTCACTAAGTTATAAACATTGTTAGACCAATTTTGAATTGTTGTGTATCGAACGCGTGCGCCCTTTTTCACAATAATTTCAACAACTGCTGAGTGCAATGAATCCGATTTGTAAATTGGCGCCGTACAGCCCTCTACATAATGAATATATGAATCTTCATCAGCAATGATGAGAGTACGTTCGAATTGACCCATATTCTCTGTATTAATTCGAAAGTAAGCCTGCAATGGAATATCTACATGTACGCCCTTAGGCACATAGATAAATGATCCACCAGACCATACCGAAGTATTGAGCGCTGCGAATTTATTATCTCCAACAGGAATTACAGTTCCGAAATATTCCTTGAATAATTCGGGATGTTGCTTGAGAGCGCTATCTGTATCAAGAAATATGACGCCCTGCTTCTCTAAATCTTCACGGATTGAGTGATACACAACTTCAGATTCGTATTGCGCAGCAACGCCAGAGACGAGACGTTGCTTCTCTGCCTCAGGAATACCTAAACGGTCGTAAGTATTCTTGATGTCTGCAGGTAGGTCATCCCATGTTGTCGCTTGCTTCTCTGTTGAGCGAACAAAATACTTGATGGTATCGAAGAAGATTCCAGATAGATCTGAACCCCATGTAGGCATTGGCTTTTTGTAGAAGAGTCCGAGACCTTTCAGGCGTAGGTCGAGCATCCATTGTGGCTCTGACTTCTTCGCTGAGATATCGCGTACGACCTCTTCGCTCAGACCGCGTCTGGAATTATCAGATTTCTCATTCTTATCTGACCAGCCGTATTCGTAATTTCCAAGACCTTCGAGCTCTGGATGTGCGATAGTCATGCACGGACCTTTCTTGTTGCATTTGTTTTCGTGGAAGTTTTTAAAGCAGGGACAAAAGTTGTACAGACACCATCGCCATGAGCAATAGTTGCGAGACGTTGAACATGAGTTCCTAGAAGCCTGGAGAACGCTTCCGTTTCAGCTTCGCAGAGTTGTGGGAATTCCGCAGCAACGTGTGCGATTGGACAATGGTGTTGACAAATTTCTTCACCCATTGGGCGTTCAACAACATTTGCTGCATACCCTTGCTCTGTTAGAAATGAAGCGAGCGCTTCTGTCTTGTGAGAACGTTTTGCAATCGCAATTGCGCCTTTGCGTTCAATATCATCTGCTCGCGATTGAGCAAAAGCAGTAACTAGCGCTCCCCCGGATTGCGCAGACATAAATTTTAAAGCTGCTACAGCCAAGTCATCGTATGAATGTTCAAAATTCTGGCGACCAATATCTGTCATAACGAAAACCTTTGACGGTCTACCTCTGCCGCGAACCGCTGAGCTTCGTGGCTCTTTCGCTTCCAAGATTCCATCGGCTACGAGAAGATCGAGATGTCGTCGAATACCTGCTGGGGTGAGAGATAAGCGCTCTCCTAAAGCGACAGCACTTGAGGGACCATTTTCCAGAATTGAGCGCGCCACTGCATCGCGGGTACGCAGATCTTCCCCTGCTAAGGCGGGCGTGGAGGCGCTGATTTTCACAACACTATTGTGTCGTAATTCATCGAATTGCGCCATTTAGGATCACACGCGCCGAAGGTTCGAGGCTATGGCTCTGGGTTCTAGGCTACGAACATGGCCACTCGCTACCTTCGATTTAGCTTAGGTCTTTTACTCTTTATTCAGAGTGCAATCATCCTCACTGGTGGCGGGGTGCGACTAACAGGTTCTGGCCTCGGCTGCCCGACGTGGCCCGAATGCACCCCTGGCTCTTATCGCCCTGTCGATGGACAAGTCGAAGGAGATTTTCACTCTTGGATTGAATTCGGAAATCGACTCCTCACCTTCGTGCTCCTTTTAGCTTCAATCATTGCAATTATCGCAGTATTGAAATCTGGAAGAAAAGATCTACGCACTCTCGTTCTTTTACAATTGCTGGGAATTTTTGGACAAGGTGTTTTAGGAGGCATCACAGTTCTCACAAACCTAAATCCGATTCCCGTAGCGGGCCATTTCTTACTATCAATTGCATTAGTTGCTGCGGGAATTACTTTGTATCAGCAACACAATAAGAAATTTATAAAGATAGACAAGATATCGCTCTTTGCTCGTATTCACCTTCTCTTCGCCATTGCAGTAATCGTTCTTGGAACTATTGTTACTGGTACGGGACCCCATGCTGGTGACGTAGGGTCGCCACGTTTTGATTTCAAAATCCAAACTATTGCGCGGATTCATGCAGAAGTAGTAATTCTATTTTTATTGATTACCATCGCATATTATTTCGTTGGCAAACCATCTAGCGAAACAAAGAGACTCATCCGAGTACTTGGGCTACTCAGTATTGTTCAAGGAATTCTGGGTTACGTACAGTATTTTCAAGGCGTTCCAGAATTATTGGTCGCTCTTCACATGTTAGGTTCTATTCTTGTCTGGTTCGCAGCGTGGCGAATCTGGCTCTCAGCAACTCGCACTTCCACACCGATAACACTTGGATAGAAAAGGGTCACACGCAATGGCATCACTGAATCAATGGGGCGCTAATGACGATTTAGCCGTCGCCCACGCCCGTGCACTTGCTATGGATGCGGTACAAAAAGTTGGCAATGGCCATCCCGGTACTGCAATGTCACTCGCACCAGTTGCCTACAATCTTTTTCAACGTCATTTAGTACACGACCCGTCAGATCCTCAGTGGCTAGGTCGAGACCGATTTGTTTTATCATGTGGTCATTCATCCCTCACCCTCTACATTCAACTTTTCTTCAGTGGTTATGGCCTAGAACTCGACGATCTCAAAAGCTTTAGAACTTGGAATTCTCAAACGCCAGGACATCCTGAATGGGGCCACACGGCAGGTGTTGAAATGACAACTGGCCCACTTGGACAGGGCGTTGCAACGGCCGTTGGTATGGCGATGGCAGCTAGATATGAAAAAGGATTATTAGATCCAGATTCTGCACACTCAATCTTTGATCACACTATCTGGGTAATTTGTTCCGATGGTGATTTACAAGAAGGAGTCAGCTCTGAGGCTTCATCTCTGGCTGGAACGCAAGCACTCGGAAATCTAGTTCTTATCTACGATGACAATCGAATCTCTATCGAGGGTGATACACACGTAGCATTTACTGAAGATGTCAGTGCTCGCTACCGTGCATATGGCTGGCATGTCATCGATGTAGCGGCGCAACCAGATGGCAATGTTGATCTTCCTGCACTTGATAAAGCGATGACTGCTGCAAAGACGCATACATCTGCACCATCTCTGATCAGAATGCACTCTGTTATTGCATGGCCTGCGCCTAAAGCGCAAGGAACTGCTAAGTCGCACGGCTCAGCACTTGGCGATACCGAAATTGCAGAGACTAAGAAATTACTTGGCCTCAATCCTGATGAAACTTTTGCAATGCCCAAGGCACTTTTGGATCACGTTCGCCAGGTAAAAAAACGTGGGGCTGCAATCCACGGCGAATGGAATATTCAATTCGATGCTTGGGCGACAAAGAATCCAGAGAAGGCAAAACTACTGGCTCGACTTCGTTCACGCGAACTTCCTGCTGGATGGGAAAAAGCAATACCTACCTTTGAAGCAGGAAAAGAGATTGCTACTCGCAAAGCATCGGGAGATGTCATTCAAGGCATTGCATCAGTGCTTCCAGAATTTTGGGGCGGGTCAGCTGATTTAGCAGAGAGCAATAACACGACTATTGAAGGATCATCTTCATTCTTGCCAAGTACGAGTGCAATGAAAAATACGAGTCCTTACGGTCGAGTTATTCACTTCGGTATTCGCGAACATGCAATGGGTTCTATTCTCAATGGAATTTCGTTACATGGCCTGACTCGAACTTTTGGTGGAACATTTGCAGTCTTTAGTGATTACATGCGACCTGCGGTTCGTCTTGCATCCCTTATGGGAGTTCCAAGTATTTTTGTGTGGACACACGACTCCATCGGTCTGGGAGAAGATGGACCAACACATCAACCAGTTGAGCACTTCGCAGCACTTCGTGCGATTCCTGGCCTTGCAGTTATTCGCCCAGCCGATGCTAATGAAGTAGCACAGGCATGGAAGAGCATGCTCAAGCGTGATAAGCCAGCCGGTATTTTGCTTTCACGCCAAAACCTTCCCGTAGTAGATCGGGCAACTCATGGGGATGCTGCGGGTGTAGATCAGGGTGCTTACATTCTCAAAGATTCCCAAAATCTCGTCGCAATAATTATTGCAACTGGCTCTGAAGTAAGTATTGCTTTGGAAGCCCAGAAAGTTTTGGCCGAGAAGAATATTTCTGTACGAGTAGTGAGCGCTCCATGTATTGAATGGTTCAACGAACAACCTCGCGCATACCGCGATGAAGTTCTGCCGCCATCAATTACAAACCGTGTCAGTGTTGAGGCTGGCATTGCTCAAGGATGGCGCGACCTCGTAGGCGATAAAGGCACTTCAATTTCTCTAGAACACTACGGTGCTTCTGCATCTGCTTCAGTTCTTTTCAAAGAATTTGGCTTCACTCCACAAGCAATTGTTGAAGCGGTCATCGCTGGGACTCAGTAATGAGCTCTTTTCTTTCCCAGGTTTCAGCTGCGGATCGTCAAAGCACTGTGTACGCCCGTATTTCTGATGCACACCAACGCCTAGCAAAAAAGGATCCAACTATTTGGGGACCAGGTGCGGTAGCGGAGGCCACGATTCGTTTGAATTGGATTGATCTCCCAGAAAAATCACGAGAGCTCTTGCCGACAGTAGATGCACTTGCCGCAAAACATCGCGATAAGAAATATGTTGTTCTGGCGGGAATGGGTGGGTCATCACTTGGACCAGAAGTAATTGCACAGACCTATAAGAAAGAATTGTTTATTCTTGATTCAACCGATCCCCATTATTTAGAGAATGCGCTCTCGGCAAAATTGGAAGAGACTCTTGTCATCGTTAGTTCAAAATCTGGTTCGACAATTGAAACTGCATCAGCGCGAGCATTCTTTGCACACGAATTCGAAAAAGCTGGATTAGCACTCTCCAATCACATGATTATCGTTACCGACCCCGGCTCCCCCTTAGATAATGAATCTCGCGCACAAGGTCTCAGTGTTATCAATGCTGATCCCAACGTTGGTGGACGATTTAGCGTTCTCAGTGCTTTTGGATTAGTACCATCGGCGCTCATTGGCGTTGATATTTCTATTCTTCTCGATAGCGCAAGTGATGCTAAGAGAGATTTCCTCAACTCACCACAAGCAATACTTGATTGCGCTTATGTACTTGCAACCGCCGGTCAATATCTGACTTTCACAGATGAGAATTGTGGAATGCCTGGGTTGAGCGATTGGATCGAACAATTAGTTGCGGAATCAACGGGTAAGAACCAGGTAGGACGACTTCCCGTTGTCGTTGAAAATGTTCAAGAAGGCAACCAAGGCGATCCACTTCGTATTTCATTTTCTGGCAATGCAGATTGCGTTGTATCAGGTGATCTTGGTGCACAGTTCATAATATGGGAATGGCTCACAGCACTCGTTGGCGCAGCCCTTGAAATTGATCCTTTCAATCAACCCAATGTGACCGAGGCGAAAGAGCAAACATCTGCACTCCTTGCTGAATGGTCAGGCACATTGCCAACATTTGTAGCAGAACATACAGATAAATCAATTGCAATCTTTGGTAAAGGTAATTCAGTACTCGCCTCGCTTCAAGAATTTATTTCTAATATTCCAGAAGATGGGTACATCGCCATCATGGCTTATTTAGATCGTGTCGATGATGCACAAATTATAGAATTGAGAAAGATTCTCGCCGCTAAAGCGAAGCGACCTGTCACTTTTGGATGGGGACCACGATTCCTGCATTCAACGGGTCAATTCCATAAAGGCGGACAGCGCAATGGTGCTTTCCTGCAAATTACTGGAAAGTGCGAATTCGATTTCGCAATACCGGGAAAGAATTTTGGATTCGAAACACTCTTGATGGCTCAAGCCCTCGGTGATGGTCGTGCACTTGAATCTCGTTCTTATCCACTGCTGCGCCTTCACCTCAACTCGCGCAGAAATGGAATTGGCGAGCTACTAGAAGCAGCTCGCCAACTTTAGTTCTTAGAAACTTTTATTCATCATCTCCGCGTAATTTACGGAGTGCATCTTCAAGAATTCGAGCACCTTCGGCATCAGTGCGACGCTCTTTTACATATGCAAGGTGTGTCTTGTAAGGCTCATTCTTGATGGGGCTTGGCGGATTATTCTTATCGCGACCTGCAGGAAAACCACACTTTGGGCAATCCCATTCAGCTGGAATAACAACGCTCTCTTCTTCAGCAAATGATGGACGAACTTCGTGTCCATTTGAGCACCAGTACGAGACGTGTGAACGAGCAATCGAATCACCGCGCTCGGCTTCACCCATCGGACCTGCGCCGACACGACTTCCGCGAATTGCACTTGCCATCTTTTACTCCTTCAGAGAATTAGAAAAGGTTTACTTCAATACCAAACTCAGTGCAACAACAAGTGCGAACCAGAGACCGCCAACAACGATTGTGATGCGATCAAGGTTGCGTTCAACAACGGATGAGCCACCATAATTTGAAGAGATGCCACCACCGAATAGATCGGAGAGTCCGCTTCCTTTGCCCTTATGGAGAAGCACAAGCAGGATCATTACAACACTCGTAATAACGAGCAGAATTGAGAGAGCTAATTTCACGTCGGACTCCTGTAGGTAACTAGACGGGTAAGGATACTAGGGATTAGCCAGCACTATGGAATTTAGCGATTTTCGCCAATTCTTCAGGATCTAGGCTCGCCCCGCCTATGAGTGCGCCATCGACATCGCCTTGCTTCATGATTTCGACGATATTTGAAGACTTTACTGAACCTCCATAGAGAATTCTCATCGCAGCAGCAATCTCGGCAGAGCCAATAGTTTCAATCTCTTCACGAATAGCAGCGCATACTTCTTGTGCATCTTCTGGCGTTGCAGTCTTACCTGTACCGATTGCCCATACTGGTTCGTATGCAATAACAATCTTTTTCAATTCTGGTTTTGTGAGACCTTCAAGTCCACCGCGAATCTGGCGGATAACATGGGAAACATGTGTTCCTGATTCGCGAATTGGGAGTTCTTCTCCAACGCAGAAAATCGGAGTGAGTTCATTTGCAAGGGCTGCTTTGATTTTTCGGTTTATAAGGGCATCGCTCTCTTGATGAATTGCGCGTCGCTCTGAGTGACCGAGAACAACAAATGTGCAACCAAGTTTTGCAAGCATGGAACCAGAAATATCTCCAGTGAATGCACCTGATGCATCTGGTGACATATCTTGAGCGCCGTATAGGAGGCGAAGACGATCTCCATCGACGAGAGTTTGAATAGAACGAATATCTGTAAAGGGAGGGATGATTGCTACATCGACAGCATCGTAATCTTTATCATCAAGGCTATAAACAAGTTTTTGCGCAACCGCAATTGCTTCAAGATGATTGAGGTTCATCTTCCAATTACCTGCCATCAGTGGCTTACGCATGTATTACTCCTTTATAGATTATTGGATTACTGCAGATCTAATGCAACTAAACCAGGAAGTTCTTTACCCTCAAGATACTCAAGGGATGCTCCTCCACCTGTCGAAATATATCCGAAATCAGAATCTGCGAAACCAAGTGCTCGAACAGCAGCAGCTGAGTCTCCCCCACCAACGACTGAGATACCTGAAACCTTAGTCAGCGCTTCGGCAACTACTTTTGTTCCTTGGGCAAAAGCTGCAAATTCAAATACTCCCATTGGGCCATTCCAGAATACTGTTTTACATTTCTCAATTGCTTTCGCAAAATCTTTCGCAGACTCTGGTCCGATATCTAGCCCCATTTGATCAGCAGGAATTGCATCTGCGCTCACAAGAGTCGCTGGTGCATCTGCTGAAAAAGTTGGCGCTACAAGAATGTCAGTAGGTAGATGCAGTTCGACACCATTTTTCGCAGCCTGTGCGATGAGATCTTTCACTGTTGGAATTAAATCTCTTTCTACAAGGGATGAGCCAATCTCTTTGCCTTGTGCTGCAAGGAATGTAAAGACCATTCCGCCGCCAATGGCCATCACATTTACTTTATCGAGCAGATTGGAAATGACTGCAATCTTGTCAGAGACTTTCGCCCCACCAAGAACAACTCCGTATGGCAGGTCAGGACTTTGTGTAAGTTTCTTGAGAACTTCTACTTCAGCAGATACAAGGAAGCCTGGCGCATGTGGAAGTAACTTTGGAAGATCGTAAACAGAAGCGTGCTTGCGATGAACAGCACCAAAGCCATCGCCGACATAGAAATCTGCAAGTTTTGCTAATTCGGCTGCTAGAAGAGCGCGTTCGCTCTCTTCTTTACTCGTTTCAGCAGCACTGTAACGAATATTTTCAAGAAGTAAGATCTCTCCTACTTTTAGATTCTTCGCACTATTTGTTACTTCGCTTCCGATTACTTCACCTGGAAAAATAATTTCTTTACCGAGTAGTTCGCCGAGTCGAAGCGCAACTGGTGCAAGAGATAGCTCTGGCTTTGCCTCACCCTTTGGCCTTCCCAAGTGCGCAGCAATTACTATCGAAGCGCCTTTTTCAAGAAGAGCTTTTATCGTTGGAAGCGAAGCCTTGATACGTCCATCATCTTTAATTACTCCATTTTTCAATGGAACATTGAGATCACAACGTAGAAAGACTCGCTTTCCAACGAGTTCAAGTGATGCAAAATCTTGCATTAAAGAGTTTTGCCTACATAGGTAATGAGATCAACGAGGCGATTTGAATAACCCCATTCGTTGTCATACCAACCAACAACCTTTACTTGGTTGCCGATTACCTTTGTCAGACCAGAATCAAATACACAAGAAGAAGGATCAGTGACGATATCTGATGACACGATTGGATCTTCTGTATATGTGAGGAAGCCCTTGAGCTCACCAAGTGATGCAGCCTTCATCGCAGCATTAATCTCTGCAGCAGTTGCTTCTTTTGCGAGTTCAACAGTTAGGTCAGTTGCAGAACCAGTTGGAACTGGAACGCGCATTGCATATCCATCGAGCTTGCCCTTGAGTTCTGGAAGAACTAATGAGATTGCCTTCGCAGCGCCTGTTGATGTTGGAATCATATTTGTGGCCGCAGCACGTGCGCGACGTAGATCCTTATGAGGGAAATCCAAAATAACCTGGTCATTTGTATACGCGTGAATAGTTGTCATGAGGCCTTTGACGATTCCCCAATTATCATTGAGAACCTTTGCCATTGGTGCCAGACAGTTTGTTGTACAAGATGCATTTGAAATCACATGATGCTTTGATCCATCGTAATTCTTGTGGTTTACGCCCATAACGATCGTTATATCTTCATCAGTTGCTGGAGCTGAAATAATTACCTTTTTTGCACCTGCAGTGATGTGCTTCTTTGCATCCGCTGCCTTAGTGAAGTGACCAGTTGATTCGATAACTACAGCTGCTCCAACTGTTGCCCAAGGAAGATTTGCTGGGTCGCGCTCTGCAAAAACTTTGATTGTCTTTCCACCGACAGTGATGCTCTCATCTGTAAATGTTACGTCTAGTCCAAGGCGACCAAGAATTGAGTCGTATTTGAGAAGGTGGGCAAGAGTTGCATTATCTGTGAGGTCGTTGATTCCAACGATATTGATCTCTGGGTTAGTAAGGCTTGCGCGAAAGAAGTTACGTCCGATGCGTCCGAAGCCGTTGATTCCTACATTTATCATTATTGATTCCTCGCTTGAAAGTGTGGCGACTAAATTCGAAATTATTTAGTACGCGAATATGACAAATAATCTGCCACAACACTGGGGTCGTGGCTCATCCTATCAGTGGAATTAGGACTACTCCCCGAGCAAATCAGGCGAGAGGCCCGCTTCAGTATCAGGAATTCCAAGATCATTGGCGCGCTTATCGGCCATCGCAAGGAGGCGACGAATACGTCCGGCAATTGCATCCTTTGTCATTGCTGGCGTTGCAAGTGAACCTAACTCTTCAAGACTTGCTTGCCCGTGGTTAATGCGCAGTTCACCCGCCTCTTTGAGATGTTCTGGAATCGTTTCGCCAAGAATCTCCATAGCGCGTTGTACTCGCGCAGCTGCTGCAACTGCTGCTCTCGCTGATCGACGCAGATTCGCATCATCAAAATTTGCTAAGCGATTTGCTGTTGCACGAACTTCACGACGCATACGTCGCTCTTCCCATGCCAAGACACTTTCGTGTGCACCAAGACGTGTGAGCAAAACTCCAATTGCATCACCATCTCGAATAACAACGCGATCAACACCGCGAACTTCGCGAGCTTTCGCAACGATACCTAGGCGTCGCGCAGCACCAACGAGTGCAAGGGCAGCCTCTGGTCCAGGACATGTAATTTCTAGTGAAGATGAGCGACCTGGCTCTGTGAGAGAGCCGTGCGCGATAAAGGCACCACGCCATGCAGCCTCTGAATCACACGTTGCTGCAGAAACTACCTGTGGTGGCAGTCCACGAACTGGGCGACCTTGTGCATCCACGAGTCCGGTTTGACGAGCGAGTGCTTCACCTTCATTGATGACGCGAACGACGTAACGTGAACCTTTGCGTAATCCACTCGATGAGAGAACTGCTAAATCGCTCTCATGTCCATAAATATCTGAGATATCTTTACGAAGTCTGCGAGCACTTTGCGCTGTATCTAATTCGACTTCAATCACTATTTTTCCTGCAGCAATATGCAGTCCGCCAGCAAATCGAAGAAGAGAAGATACTTCGGCTTTGCGGCAGCATGGTTTAGTAATTGAGAGACGACTTAGTTCGTCCTTTACTGATGATGTCATTGCCATGGGCTTATCCAATCAGGCTTTGCATGAAAATGTGGCTCAATTGGGATGCTAATTTTTTCTCATCGTGATGAACACTGCCTGGGGCCTTTCGAATATCGCCAATGAAGAGCTCTCCCCCATATTCGCGTGCAAGTGATTCAAGAGAAGTGCGATTTCTCACAACAGATGGATCAACTAGAAAATAATCTATTCGTAATTCCGGGGCATAGCGATGAAAAAGTTCAAGGTGTTCTTCAGGTGTAGAGCCTGCAAATTCTTCCCCTGGTGTTTGCGGATGTGCATCGAGATTGAGGATGACAATCTTGCGAGCCAAACTCGCTTCTAGTGCCTCGCGTTGTTGGGGTACTAGTAAATGCGGAATGACGCTAGAGAACCATGAACCTGGACCCATTGTTATCCATTGTGCATCTCGGATTGCATCAAGTGCTTCCGGTCTCGCACGTGGATTTTCTGGAATTATTGTCAGAGATTCAATACGTCCCTTTGCAGTTGCAACCTCTTTCTGTCCTCGCACCACGATGCGACCAGTAGAGGTATTGAAACGTCCCTCAATATCTAGGG
This sequence comes from Bifidobacterium breve, assembly GCA_945898065.1. Lineage (GTDB taxonomy): Bacteria > Actinomycetota > Actinomycetes > Nanopelagicales > Nanopelagicaceae > Planktophila. Next base: position 9,081 of record CAMDHH010000013.1, on the reverse strand, counting down.
GTACCGACGCCATAGGTAATACGCGACCAATAACTTTGAGCAAACTACCAACACGATCTAATCCTTGAACAGGATCTTCATCGCGATCCCATAGCGCTGCAAGCAATAAGTTTCCCACTGCATGACCATCGAGTTCGCCATCACTTGTAAATCGATATTGCATAATTTGCGCCCAACTACGTCCCCATTCATCATCAGAACAGAGGGCAGCAAGTGCCATACGTAAATCACCGGGTGGAAATATTGGAAATTCAGCACGCAAGCGACCACTAGAGCCACCATTATCGGCAACTGTCACTATTGCAGTGATGTTATGTGTAATCGTACGTAAAGCGCTGAGAGTATTTGCGAGGCCGTGGCCTCCACCGAGGGCAACAACTCGTGGAGAACTCATTCACGTCCTACATCACGATGAGTAGCGTGTGCTGAAATCTCCAACTTCTCTTGATTCAAATTGAGAAGTCGCGCTAACTCTTGTGCAATTGCAACACTTCGATGTTTACCACCGGTGCAACCAACTGCAACGGTGAGATATTTCTTTCCTTCATTGAGGTACCCAGGAATCATCAACTCAACTAATGAAATATATTTGGCAACGAAATCATCTACGCCTTTACTACCCATTACTTCCTTACTCACTTCACTTGATAATCCATTGAGAGGCCTTAGGGCTGGAATCCAATGTGGGTTAGGAATATGGCGACAATCGAGAACTAGATCGGAGTCGACCGGGATTCCATATTTATATCCAAAGGACAAAATATTGATTCGGATTCCATCAAGTGTTCCTGCTGCAAAGATCTCGCCTGTGCGCTTTTCTAATTGGTGAACATTGAGATTTGAAGTATCGATCACAATATCCGCCTGAGACTTTACTTCTTCTAATCTCTCTCGCTCACGGGCAATTCCATCAACGATTCGGTCTTTTCCTTGAAGTGGATGCGGACGCCTCGTTGATTCAAAACGTTGCACAAGTGCTTGATCGGTTGAATCCAAGAAGAGAAGACGATACTTCGCTCCAGAGTCAGTGATGGATTTGAGCGAATGCATCAGATCATCGAAGAATTTTCCGCCTCGAACATCGACAACAACTGCAAAAGATTTTGATTCACTTCCAGTACTTTGTGCCATCAGCTGCGTAAGTAGCGCAGGTGGCAAATTATCGACCACATACCAACCAAGATCTTCAAGGGCATGTGCGACCGTAGATCGACCAGCGCCAGACATTCCTGTGACAATCAGCATTTCTTGTGCCATCTTCTTATCCTGCATCATCTGTCAAGCACCCAATCTTTTAGGAGATTTCACCTGTTGAGGTATTTACAGAGCCAACGCCTACATGGGAAAGATGCTCAGATATAGCCGCTGCAATCTTTTCTCCGATACCTGGAATCTGCGATATCTCCTCGGCACTTGCTTTACGAATTCCAGCAACAGAGCCAAACTTTTCTAAAAGAGCAGTGCGACGAGTAGCCCCTAGTCCTGGAATCTCATCAAGTAATGATTCCAACATAACTTTAGATCGACGTGAGCGATGAAAAGTAATTGCAAATCTATGTGCTTCATCTCGAATGCGTTGAAGTAAGTACATTCCCTCACTAGTGCGAGGCAGAATCAGCGGATCTTTAGAATCTGGAATCCATACTTCTTCAAGGCGCTTTGCTAAACCACAGAGCGCAATATCAGTTACACCGAGTTCCACCATCGCTCGAGCAGCGGCGCTTACTTGTGGAGCGCCACCATCGACAAGGATGAGCTGAGGTGGATACGAGAATTTACTCAATCGGCCACCAAGTTGGGCTACATCAGATGCATCAACATCTCGATCATTGATAAGTCTCTTCAGGCGTCTTGAAATCACTTGATGGATTGCGCGTGTATCGTCAAATCCCTCTGTCGTATCGATGATAAAACGGCGGTACTCACTCTTCTTTGCAAGGCCATCTTCAAATACAACCATTGATGCAACGACGGAGGTTCCAGAAATATTTGAGATATCAAAACATTCAATGCGAAGCGGGGTTCTAGGTAAATCGAGTAACTCTTCAATTTCTGTAAGCGCCTTGCCACTTACTGCGGCATCGGTTGCGCGTTTGCTCAAATACTGGATAAGGGCGTATTGCGCATTGCGTTTGACCGTTGCAAGTAACTCTGCCTTTTCTCCGCGTTGTGGAATTTTCAAAGTCACGGTTGCGCCACGTATTCCAGATAGCCATTCTTCAATCGCACTTTGGTCTACTGGTAAATCTGAAATCACAATCTCGGCAGGTATCTCTTGGGCAACACTTTGACTATATATTGAAAATAGAAGCGCGCCTATCTGATCATCTCCCTCGAGTGCTCGTTCTTGGTCAACAATCCATGAACGAGAACCTTTGATTCCACCTTCGCGTACGGTAAATAGAGTGCCCGCCGCATGAGCCCCTTCTTGATGGAGTGCGATGAAATCAGCAGTCAGATTGGAAGAAAGTGCTGACTCTGCTGATTCTTGAGCCTTCTCTAGAGCTGCTATCTGATCTCTGATTTTTAGCGCGCGTTCATATTCTTCGCTATCTGATGCTCTTGTCATCTCTTCTTGGAGTATTGGAAGGATCTTTCCATTTCCATGAGACATAAAAGATGCAAGTCTTGAACTCAATTCTTTATGCTCTGGTTGAGATATCCAACCGACACATGGAGCGGCACATTTTCCAATATCTCCGAGTAAACACTGACGTTTTGACTTTCGCGCTCGCTCAAAATTTCCAGTAGTACATGAACGTATTGGAAAAATCTTTAGGATGACATCAAAAGTGCTACGTAGAGCCCATGTATTGATATATGGACCAAAGTATGTGAGTCCCGGTCTCTTCGATTTACGAGTAATGAATACTCGTGGGAATTCATCCCCTTCCGATATTGCTAAGTAGGGATAAGACTTATCATCTCGAAATTGAATGTTGTAGGTAGGTGAGTATTGCTTGATCCAGGAAAACTCTAATTGCAGAGCTTCAGCTTCAGTAGCAACAATGGTCCAATCAACCCGTACTGCCTCGTGAACCATTCGATGAGTGCGCATCATCAGGCCACTTTGGAAATAACTACTCAACCGATTCTTTAGATTGAGCGCCTTGCCGACATAAATAACCTTATCTGCGCCATTATAAAAACGATACACACCTGGTTCTTCAGGAATAATCGTTGGCCTATAAGAGAGTGGATCTGCCATACCTAAGGCTACTTCTTGGCCGTTGCTTTTTTCGTACTTGGTTTAGCTCTATTTGATTGAAGAATCTCTGCCAGATACTGACCTGTGTAACTCTTCTTATTCATTGCAACATCCTCTGGGGTTCCTTGCGCTACAACAAGCCCGCCTCTAAAGCCACCTTCAGGTCCCATATCAATAACCCAGTCTGAGGATTTGATGACATCGAGATTATGTTCAATAACGACAACAGTATTTCCAGAATCCACTAAACGGTTGAGAACTCCAAGAAGTTTGCTCACATCTTCAAAATGAAGTCCAGTCGTTGGTTCATCTAGAACATAGATTGTTCGACCAGTTGAGCGACGTTGTAATTCAGTTGCAAGTTTTACGCGCTGCGCCTCGCCACCAGAAAGTGTTGGCGCAGATTGACCAAGGCGGACATAGCCAAGTCCGACATCTGAAAGAGTTTTGAGGAAGCGTGAGATTGTTGTAACTGATTCAAAGAAGTTATATGCCTCCTCGATTGGCATATCTAGAACTTGGGCAATCGTTTTACCCTTGTAATGAACTTCCAAAGTTTCGCGGTTATACCTCGCACCATGACAAACTTCGCAAGGTACATAGACATCTGGCAAAAAATTCATTTCAATTGTGATTGTTCCATCACCTGAACAATTCTCGCAGCGACCACCCTTTACATTGAAGGAGAAGCGACCTTGCTGATAACCACGTACCTTTGCCTCAGTTGTTTCAGCAAAGAGCGCACGAATCTTGTCAAAGACACCCGTGTACGTTGCTGGGTTAGAGCGCGGTGTACGACCAATCGGTGATTGATCAACATGAACAACTTTGTCCAATAAATCTATTCCAGAGATGGTTCTGTGGCGACCAGGTACCAAACGCGCGCCATTAAGTTTATTAGCAAGGGTCGTGTACAAAATATCGTTGATGAGAGTTGATTTTCCGGAACCGCTCACACCTGTGACCGATACGAATACTCCGAGTGGAACTTCAACTTCTAAATCTTGAAGGTTATTCTCTTTCGCACCTTTGATTACAAGTTTTCTCTTTGGATCACAAGGGCGACGTTGCGTAGGTATCGCAATTGATTTACGTCCAGAGAGATACGCACCCGTTATCGATGTCGGTGAATCAATGAGCATCTGATAATCACCAGAGACAACTACTTCCCCCCCATGCTCACCTGCTCCCGGGCCAATATCTACAATCCAATCCGCTGCGCGAATAGTCTCTTCATCATGTTCAACAACGATGAGAGTATTTCCAAGATTACGCAGACGAGTAAGGGTGTCAATAAGTCTGCGATTATCGCGTTGATGTAGCCCAATACTTGGCTCATCTAGAACGTATAGAACGCCAACAAGTCCACTACCGATTTGAGTTGCAAGGCGAATACGCTGCGCCTCACCACCAGAGAGAGTCGCAGCTGGACGCGCAAGAGATAGGTAATCAAGACCGACATCTAATAGAAATCCTAGACGTGCATGGACTTCTTTGAATACTCGTTCTGCAATCTGGGCTTCGCGCTTATTGAGTTCGACTTGTTGCAAAAATGTCGCACACTCTCCGATTGAAAGTTCACATATTTGTGAGATGTTCTTTGCGCCGATTGTTACTGCAAGTACTTCTGGCTTCAAGCGAGCACCGCTACACACTGAACAAGGAATCTGGCGCATATACGCCTCGTACTTATCACGGCTGTAATCGCTATCCGTCTCTCCATGTCTGCGGTGAATAAATGGCACAACGCCTTCAAAGCCTGTTGAATAGTTGCGAACGCGTCCGTAGCGATTCTTATATTTCACATGTATTTCAAAGTCATAACCATTGATGAGTGCATCTTTAGCCTTCTGCGACAACCTCTTCCACGGTGTATCAAGTGAGAATTTCACATCCTCTGAAAGCGCTTCAATCAAACGCAGGAAATATTCTGCAGATTGACCACCAGACCATGGGGCAATAGCGCCATCATTTATCGAAATAGAGTCATCGGGAATAATGAGATCTTCATCAACTTCTAACTTTGTTCCGATTCCAGAACATTCGGGACACGCACCAAATGGCGAGTTGAATGAGAATGAACGTGGCTCTAACTCTTCAAAAGAGAGATTGCAGTCATGGCAGGCGAGATGCTCGCTAAATGTGCGCTCTTTCTCGGCACCTTTTGCATCAACAAAGTCCAAAATAACAATTCCTGATGCAAGACGCAGCGCAGTCTCAATTGAATCCGTTAGGCGAGATTTAGAATCGGCTTTGGCACTCAGGCGATCTACAACAACTTCGATTGTGTGCTTCTCTTGCTTCTTCAACTTTGGAGCCTCAGAGAGCGCAACCACCTGACCATCAATGCGCGCTCTGGCATATCCCTGTGTAATGAGTTCGGCAAAGAGATCAAGGAACTCACCTTTTCGGGAACGCACAACGGGTGCTAATACTTGAAACTTGGTCGTTGCGGGCATTGTAAGAATTTGATCAACAATTTGTTGCGGACTTTGTCGTGAGACTGCTTTGCCACAGGAAGGACAGTGTGGTTTACCCGCACGAGCAAAGAGAAGGCGTAAGTAATCATAAACTTCAGTAATCGTTCCTACAGTTGAGCGAGGATTTCTATTTGTGGATTTTTGATCAATAGAGACTGCTGGAGATAGCCCCTCAATGAAATCGACATCTGGTTTATCCATCTGTCCAAGAAATTGGCGTGCATATGCCGACAAAGATTCAACATAGCGACGCTGGCCTTCAGCAAAGATTGTGTCGAAAGCAAGACTTGATTTCCCAGAACCTGATAAGCCAGTAAAGACAACGAGTGAGTTTCTTGGTAATTCGATAGAGACATTCTTGAGATTGTGTTCGCGAGCACCGCGCACTATTAGCTTGTCGATACTCACTCTAAATCCCCGCCTCATCCATAGCGCGTAGTTCGCGCTTTAATTCTTTGATCTCATCGCGCAGACGCGCCGCAAGTTCAAAATGGAGATCTCCCGCAGCGCTGCGCATCTGATCAGTGAGCGACCCTATCAGCGCAAGTAATTCTTGGCGCGGTAGAGAGCCGAGGTTCTTCGAATAAAGGCCAATAGCAGGTGCGTTCTTCTGATTCTTCTTATTTGTAGATAAGAGTTCGTCGCTATCGTCAGATTCTCGATTGATGAGGTCGGTAATGTCGGCAATTTTCTTACGCAGCGGCTGAGGATCCACTCCTCGCTCGAGGTTATAGGCAACTTGTTTGGCGCGCCTACGATTTGTTTCATCTATTGCTTTGACCATCGACTTCGTCATGTTGTCGGCATACATATGAACTTCACCAGAAACATTTCGAGCAGCACGGCCAATAGTTTGAATCAATGAGGTAGCCGAACGGAGGAATCCCTCTTTGTCAGCATCCAGAATTGCAACCAGAGATACTTCAGGTAGATCGAGACCTTCGCGTAATAAGTTGATACCAATCAAGACATCGTATTCACCCATACGTAACTCTCTTAGGAGTGCAACTCTGCGCAATGTATCCACTTCGGAGTGTAGATAACGTACGCGGACTCCCTTTTCTTGAAAATACTCAGACAAATCTTCAGACATCTTTTTAGTCAGAGTCGTAACGAGAACTCGCTCGTTACGAGCAGCGCGGATATTGATTTCTACTAGCAGGTCATCAATTTGCCCTTTGATTGGTTTGATAATGATCTGAGGATCTACAAGGCCTGTCGGACGAATTACCTGCTCCACCACATCGTTCTCAACTTTTCCAAGTTCGTACGGTCCAGGAGTCGCAGAGAGATATACCTTCTGTCCTACGCGTTCGAGGAACTCTGGCCAACGAAGTGGGCGATTATCCATAGCACTGGGTAAACGAAAACCATGTTCGACTAGTGTTCGTTTGCGTGAAGCATCTCCTTCAAACATTGCACCAATTTGCGGAACCGTTACATGACTTTCATCTATAACGACGAGGAAATCTTCCGGGAAATAATCGAGCAAACAGTTCGGCGCACTACCCGCTGGGCGTCCATCGAGCTGACGAGAATAGTTTTCAATTCCACTACAGAAGCCAAGTTGTTGCATCATTTCAATATCAAATGTTGTACGCATACGCAGGCGCTGGGCTTCAAGTAACTTGCCTTGTTTTTCAAATATTTCTAACTGTGAAGCCAGTTCTATCTCAATCTCCCCTATAGCGCGTTCAATAGTCTCTGGACCAGCGGCATAGTGGGTAGCCGGGAATATATACATCTCAGTCTCATCGCGGATGATTTCCCCAGTCAAAGGGTGCAGCGTTGTAATCTTTTCTATCTCATCGCCAAACATTTCGATACGAAGCGCTAATTCTTCATACATAGGAATAATCTCAATGGTGTCTCCGCGGACACGAAATGTTCCACGTTCAAAGGCCATATCGTTTCTCTTGTACTGAATATCGACGAAACGTCTCAGTAAAACATTACGATCTATTTCATCACCCACGCGGAGTTTGACCATCCGGTCTACATATTCTTGAGGGGTTCCTAATCCATAAATACATGAAACTGTTGCCACAACGATGACATCACGTCGGGTCAATAAGGAGTTTGTCGCTGAGTGACGCAAGCGTTCTACCTCATCGTTGACACTGGAATCTTTTTCGATGAAAGTATCCGTCTGCGGAACATATGCCTCTGGCTGGTAATAGTCGTAGTAGGAGACAAAATATTCCACAGCGTTATTGGGCATCAACTCTCGAAATTCATTTGCTAGTTGGGCAGCAAGTGTCTTATTCGGTGCAAGCACCAAAGTGGGGCGTTGGAGACGCTCAATCAACCAGGCAGTTGTTGCGGACTTTCCAGTACCTGTAGCACCGAGGAGAACTACATCTTGCTCACCTGCATCGATGCGACGAACTATTTCTTCGATAGCTGCCGGCTGATCACCAGCGGGAACATAATCACTAATTACTTGAAAGGGCTCGACGCGACGTTGAAGGTCTGTTATCGGGCGCATTGTTGAACTCTACTTGGGCTAGCCCTTACTGCGCATCTTAAGTAGTTCCCAGAGGTTTTCAACGCTTCGCAGTAACTCATCCTCGCTGCCATTGTTCTCGAAGACGTGATCTGCGATAGATACTCGTTCTTCACGACTCGCTTGTGCTGCGATACGTGATTCGATTTCTGAGATGCGTAATCCTTTCTTGAGTAATCTATCTTTACGCAATTGCATATCTGCCTCGACGGTAACAATGTAATTAAAGCGCTGCATTGCATTTGTTTCAAAAAGAAGTGGGATTTCGTAGATCAATATCTGATCTTTCTCCAAAGATTGAACTGCCTCTTCAAACTCTGCGCGCACAATGGGATGGATGATCTCCTCTAGTTTCTTTTTTGCATCTGCATCTCTAAAAATAAGTTCACCCAGTGCGCGACGATCTACTACGCCATTACTCAATATGGAATCTCCGAAGGTTGCGATGAGCTGGTCAAAGCCTTCACTACCTCGTTCGATAGCATCGCGTGCTAATTGATCGGCATCGATGACGAAGGCGCCTAGCTCTGCAAAGAATTGAGCAGCAAGAGACTTACCACTTCCTATTCCACCGGTGAGGCCAACAACTAACATGGCAACACTTTATTGCACAAGAACTCAAAAAGGCGCCCAGTTGGCAATCAGACTATGTAAGCCCGACGCAACTGAACGCCTATTAGAGTTATAAATTATTCTGCGACAGCAACTTCCTCCACAGGACCTGCTGCTGCATCTGCAGCCTTTGCTTCAGCCTTTTGCTTCTTGTGAGCCATGAAGCGCTCTTGAGCTTGAGCATATTGACGCTCCCACTCTTCGCGTTGTGCTTCATATCCTGGCTTCCACTCTTGAGTCTCAACTTCGAAACCTTCTGGGTAGATGAAGTTTCC
>CAMDHH010000012.1 GCA_945898065.1 Bifidobacterium breve | reverse complement strand
TTCATCGTATAAATAAACTCAGCCATGAGAGGAAACCTTACTCGTTAGTGTCGGTAGACTTAGCATCACACGACCCCTACAGGCGCCTGTAGCTCAGTCGGATAGAGCACCCGCCTTCTAAGCGGGTTGTCGCAGGTTCGATTCCTGCCAGGCGCGCAATGATTTAGATTAGAAATATGCAAGTTAAAGAAAAACGACCGGCATATAGCCGGTCGCCTCTCCCTCGTGTAACTAATGAACGAAATTAGCCTAGCTTTGCAATCGCAGCTACTGCGATCTTTAGGAGATCTCCTTCAATTGGAATGAATGCATCAGTCTTTCCAAGATCAGTGCACTCCTTGGAGATGATGAAGTTAGCCCATGCCTTTGTTGCTGCAACTGATGCCTTATCTTTGTAATCTGAATCACCAAGCATGTAGCTAATGATTCCAAGTGTGTATGCACCTGGCTCCTTAGTTGCATAATCAAAAGTAAAGAAGCCTGTTGCTCCGACAGTTGATGATGCCAAGAATGCGCCAGTTGCTGCTGCTGTAGGAAGAATGAAGTTTCCTGAAGCATTACCAATTGCAGCTGTCTTCAGTCTGTACTTCTCACCGTAAGATGCTTCAGCATAAGTAATTGAATACTTTCGTGATGCAGCCATCTGTGAAACTCCAGCAGAATAGTTAGCTCCAACAATACGACCAATATTTGTTGATGAGTTGATATTTGTTGGGAATGAAGTTGCGAAGAAGTCATTCGAAGGCTTTGTCCAAACTTTTGGAGCAACTCCATTGAGCCACTTTGTAAAGTTTGCAGAAGTTCCTGACTTGTCAGCGCGGAAGATTACCTGGATGAGTTGGTCTGGAAGTGTGTAGTTAACATTTTTGGTATTTGTACGAAGGACTACTGGCTTTCCAGCAGCATCTTTTACAACGTCACCTTTTGAATTCTTGCGATAAACAACTTCTGAAACTGTACGGCTATTGTCAGCTTGAATCAGTGGATCGTTCCAACGTGTGATGTCACCAGAAAAGATTTTTGCAGCTGTCTCTGGAGATAAATAAAGTTGTGCTTTACCTGGAAGGTTGTGCAAAACTGCGATTGGTGCGGCAACAGCAGGGATGTGTACAAGTGTTTTGCGTGCTGTTGAGTTGAGGTTTGGTGAATCGGAGAACCAAACATTTCCTGTTTGATTATCTGAAGCTGTCTTTCCTGAACCTGAACCATTTGGGTTGTAGGTCAAGCTATGACCAGTTGTCTTAGCAAAAGGAACCTTGCAAGATTCAATAAGAAGCGCTGGGAAAGAAGCACCCTGTCCTTGTAGGTCAACTGCGAATGCTGAAGGAGCAACGCTAATAATAAGACCGGAAATCACAGCAACGATTCCGAATTTCTTTGAGAGTTTCATTCTCTACCTTTCAGATACTTCCCAAACGGGAGCCCACTTGTGTGAGGATTGAAAAGTATTGAAATCAATCAACGAGCAGTGGTCTCAAAGGTGAACGGGAGTTGAACCTCTGCTAAATTTCTAGTTGAACTTTATCCGAATCGACCTGTGACGTAATCTTCAGTTCGCTTATCGCGTGGGCGTGAAAATAGCTCGCTAGTTGGCGCGCTCTCGATGAGTTCGCCAGGACCACCATCTGAGAGCAAGAAGGCAGAGTAATCAGAGACTCTGGCTGCTTGTTGCATATTGTGCGTGACAATAACAATTGTCATTGTCTTTGCAAGATGAGAGATTGTCTCTTCAATTCTAAAAGTTGAGCCAGGATCGAGCGCTGAGCAAGGTTCATCCATGAGCAAGACTTCAGGGCGCACTGCGAGTGAACGCGCAATACAAAGTCGTTGCTGTTGTCCGCCTGAAAGAGCACTTGCATGCTCATTGAGACGATCTTTTACTTCAGACCAAAGTCCTGCGCGCTCTAGACATTCTTGGAGCAAATCATCAGTATTTGGAGCTTTGATCTGTGCCAGTTTTAAACCTGATAAAACATTCTGTCCGATAGTCATCGATGGAAATGGGTTTGGCTTCTGAAAAACCATGCCGATGCGAAGACGAATCTTTGTTACATCTGTACCTGATGCATAAATATCCTTGCCACCGAGTAGAACTTCACCTGCAAGTGCAGCTGTTGGAATAAATTCATGCATGCGATTGAGTGTGCGTAGGAATGTTGACTTACCGCAACCTGATGGTCCGATTAGCGATGTAACGGTGCCTGCCGCAAAATCAAGGGTGACATCCTTGAGAGCATGCTTACTTCCAAACCATGCATGAACGCCACGTGCCTCTAGGCCTGACCCGAGTGGATTTGTACCCGGCTCTTTTCTTGTGCGATTAGATGCAACATCTGCGAGTGAGCGTGGTGTTGTTGATGTCTTCATTTCCTTCTTCTCTTCTCCTGGATTGGATTGTGAATCTTCTTGACCTAAATTCTGGTTGTCGCCCATGAGAGACTTACCCTTTCTTTGTTCGAGAAGAGATGTAACGTGCAATGGCAAATAGAAACATTACCCAAATCAATAGTACAAGTAGGCCCGCCCATGTTCTTTGGCTTGACTCTTCAGTTCCACCAAGTAAGAAAGACTTCCATACGTAGTATGGAATAGATCCCATCGGACCAGAGACAGGGTTGAAATTGGTTGCATCGCCGCCACCACTTACTAAGAGCAGAGGTGCTGTTTCACCGATAACGCGGGCTACACCAAGAATAATTGCTGTTACAAGACCGCTCTTTACGGCGGGAACAACCACCATGGCTACTGTGCGCCATTGAGTTGCACCTAATGCAAGACCGGCTTCACGAAGATCGTTTGGGATTAGGAGTAAAACTTCTTCAGCTGTGCGAGCAACTGTTGGAATCATCAGGATTGAAAGTGCTAACGCACCCATCAGACCTGAATATTGCTGCGTTACGGGATAAACGATACTTGAGAGAATAAAAAGACCAGCGACAATTGATGGAACGCCAGACATTGCCTGGACTAAGAATCGAATTACACCAGAGAATTTTCCGCGAATTTCAGTGAGGTAGAGGGCGGTCAGGATAGAAATTGGAAGTGTAAGGATAAGAGCAAGGCCCACCATAACGAATGTGCCAACAATTGCTGCAAGCATTCCACCATTTGTAATTGGATCATTTACCGTGGCTTGTGACATATCTTGCGTAAAGAGCCCCCAGTGCAAACCGCGCCATCCCTTGGAAATTACAGTTCCCAAAATGCTTGCAATAGGAACAATTGCAATGAAAACTGCAAAACGAGAAACACTTGTAAGAAGACTGTCTTGAGCGGCCGGCTTACCACTTCTTGCATATTCTGCTACGAAAGAGATTGCGATATAAGAGAAAAAGAATCCGAAGACCCAACCAAGTTTTCCATTGAGGCCGGTAAATTTTACTAATACAAAAGCAAGTAAAAATGCTGCAATAAAATTACCAATTGCAAATGCTCGTTCTCGTGGAGTTGCACGCCATGGTTGACCTGGCTTAGCAGTTTCGACCTGACGCATCTCAACAGTAGTCATTTAGCGCCCTGTCTTCCCGAGTCGGCCGACAAGTTCATTGGCAAGTGAGTTGATTACAAGTGTAAGCACGAAAAGAACTAGCCCGGCTGCCATCAATGCATTTGTCTCTTCGCGATCGGCTTCACCAATCTTGAGAAGAATAAGTGAGGCAATGTTTCCGCCTGCACCAAAGAGCATCTGCCAGTTCACCTGATAAACAATATTTAGAACAGTGTAAACAGCAACAGTTTCACCCATCGCTCGACCCAGTCCAAGCATCGCTCCTCCGACAACACCGCTTCGGCCGAATGGAATAACTACTGCTCTAATCATTGCGAGACGAGTTGCACCGAGTGCATAAGCTGCTTGAATTCGGTCAAGTGGTGTCTGCGAAAATACTTCTCGAGAAATTGAAGTACAGATTGGAATAATCATAATTGCAAGTACTACGCCAGCAATAAAAGGTGAACGAGTAAAAACTGGCGCAGGTACATCAAAAATCGGAATCCAGCCAAAATATTTATTAAGTAATTTTGCCCAATATTCAGCACTTGGCATCATTATAAGAAAACCCCAGAGTCCGAAAAGGATTGAGGGGAAGGCAGCCATGAGGTCGACAAGTGAAACTAGAATTCCGCGTATTTTTTTTCCGGCATAAAATTCTAAAAACAAGGCGCTAAGAACGGCAATTGGAACACCGATTGCTATTGCAATTGATGCAGAAAGAATAGTTCCAACAAGCATCGCTGCAAGTCCATACGACTGTGAGACAACATTTCCCGACTCATCTTCAACCACAGACCAATCAGAACTTGTAATTAGTGCGAAGCCCTCCATGCGAATGACTTCAATTCCTCGGTATGCAAGGAATAAAAGGATTAATCCAAGAATCAAAAGAGAAGTGAGTCCGCCCAGAGTTACAACCAGACGGAAGAACTGATCTGATCGACGAGGCTTGGTTACAAGGATTCTTGGAGAAGGGACCCCGCGCTCGGGAGCAATCGTTGACATGGGCTGAATCTTGCTCGTAACTGAGAGGAAATAGGCAGATACTTGGTTACGAGAAGGTGAACGAGAGGTGAAATAACGGGGGCTGATTTTTTGGCTCTCTGAGTGCGAGCGCCTAAGGTATCCACATGGCTAACGAGCAACCCAACCTGATCTGGATCGACTGTGAAATGACAGGTCTATCCCTAGAAAGTGATGCCTTGGTCGAAATTGCCGTCCTTGTCACCGATTCAGAGCTCAATCTCATTGGCGAGGGCATCGACCTCGTTATTCATGCAACCGATAGCCAACTAGAAGGTTTGAGCGACTTTGTTCGCGAGATGCATACGAACTCTGGCCTCATCACCGAAATTCCACATGGCATAACAATGGCTGCCGCTGAAGCGAAAATAATTGCCTATTTGGAAAGTGCCTCAACGATTGCAGGAAAGTCTCCCCTTGCAGGAAATTCCGTTGGGGTTGATCGCGCATTTATCGATCGAGATATGCCACTGCTCGGTGCATACCTGCACTACCGAACCATCGATGTATCGTCCATAAAAGAATTAGCACGTCGCTGGTATCCCAAGGCATATTTCAACGCCCCCGCCAAGACAGGTAACCACCGCGCCCTTGGCGATATTCAAGATTCAATTGCAGAATTGGCATATTACCGCTCGGCAATCTTTATTGATGCGAGCGCGCAAGGCTCCGAGGAGCAGAAGTAGCGCGGTAGACTTTCTTACTCATGGTGGACGTAGCTCAGCTGGTAGAGCACCCGGTTGTGGTCCGGGATGTCGCGGGTTCGAGCCCCGTCGTTCACCCCAATATTTCTTAGTTGAAAGCAGGCTTTCGTGAACTCCAAAATATTCGACGTTGTTATCGAAATTCCTGCTGGCTCACGCAATAAGTACGAGATCCATCACGAAACTGGTGAGATTCGCCTCGATCGAATGCTCTTTACTTCAACTCGATTCCCCCACGATTATGGCTTTGTAAAAAACACACTGAGCCTCGATGGAGATCCACTCGACGCACTTGTTATGTTGGATGAACCAACTTTTCCTGGCTGCGTAGTTTCATGTCGTGCGGTTGGAATGTTTCACATGGTTGATGAAAAAGGTGGCGACGACAAACTCCTCTGTGTTGCAGCAGGAGATATTCGTAAAAACCGTATTCAAGATTTAGAAGATGTTGCCGAGTATGAACTCTCTGAAATTCAACACTTCTTCGAAGTCTATAAAACGCTAGAGCCAGATAAAGAAGTACACGGTGGCGATTGGGTGAACCGCGCTGCAGCAGAGGCTGAAATTATGAATTCATATGCTCGCTATACAGGCCCAAAACATAGATAATTTCCCACACCAAAACCTTAGGGAGAGCTAAGTGATCAACAGCGGAGATACAGCGTGGGTGCTCGCTAGCGCGGCGCTAGTTCTATTTATGACCCCAGGACTTGCAGTCTTTTACGGCGGCATGGTTCGCGCAAAGAGTGCGCTGAATATGATGATGATGTCATTTGCTGCAATTGGTGTGACAACAATTATCTGGGTTCTCTACGGTTATTCACTCGCCTTTGGTAAATCTCATGGTGGATTTATCGGCGGATTTGAACATGTTGGCCTTGCTGGCACACTCAACCAAGTCGTTGGTGCACCTGATCATCAGATTCCAACACTTGCATTTGCAATGTTTCAACTTACCTTTGCAATTATTACCGTTGCACTTCTATCTGGTGCAATCGCAGATCGCGCAAAGTACGGTTCATGGGTTCTCTTCGTTGCAATCTGGATAACACTTGTTTACATCCCAGTTGCACACTGGGCATTTGCAGGACAAGGTGGCACAGGTGGTTGGATCATCGACAAATTAGGTGCACTCGATTTTGCAGGTGGCACAGTTGTTGAAATAAATTCAGGTGCTGCAGCCTTGGCCCTTGCTATTGTTTTAGGAAAGCGCGATGGATTCCGTCGCGATCCAATGCGACCACATAATATGCCACTTGTATTACTTGGGGCAGGAATGCTCTGGTTTGGTTGGTTTGGTTTCAATGCAGGAAGTGCGCTATCTGCTGGATCCCTTGCTGCAACAGCCATGATCAACACACAAATTTCTACAGCTGCTGCATCAATGACATGGGTTCTCTTTGAAAAGCGTCGCGATGGAAAAGCAACAACACTCGGTGTTGCATCCGGTGCCATTGCAGGCGCCGTAGCGATTACTCCCGCATGTGGATTCGTAAATCCACTTGGTGCATTAGTTATTGGCCTTATCGCTGGCGTGCTCAGTACATATGCAGTTTCACGCAAATACAAATTAGGCTATGACGATTCACTTGACGTCGTTGGAGTTCACGGAATTGGTGGAATCCTAGGAATGCTCGCTATTGGCATCCTTGCAACTACCACTGCAAATGAGGCAGGCGGTCTTGGCCTTCTTATGGGTGGCGGCACCGATCTACTGACAAAACAATTTATCGCAATAGTTGTTGTTGCAATATTCTCATTTTGCGCCACATGGCTCATCGCCCAGGCAATATCTAAGACAATTGGCTTTCGTGCTTATCGCGACGATGAACTCAATGGCCTGGACACTCGCTTCCATGCCGAATCGGCATATGACATCACTGGCAACTCAAACCGCTACTAGTATTTACAACAACAAAGAATCGAGAGAGACATGAAACTAATCACCGCAATCGTCAAACCTGCAAAAGTTGATGAAATCAAAGTTGCGCTACAAGCTGCAGGTGTTGCAGGTATGACAGTTTCAGAGACTCGTGGCTTTGGTCGACAAAAAGGTCACACAGAAATTTATCGCGGCGCTGAATACACCGTTGATTTCATTCCAAAAGTTCGAATTGAAATCCTCGCAGAAGATGCAGAAGCTGGCAGCATTGTTGATCTCATCGTTTCAACTGCCAACACTGGCTCCATCGGTGATGGAAAAGTCTGGGTCACACCCGTTGAAACCGTTGTCAGAGTTCGCACCGGTGAACGCGGCGGAGATGCGTTATAGAAGCGTAAAAGTTAGCCAGAAATAAAGATTTCTGCGATTTCCGCATGCGCCTACGCGCTGATAGGGTTTGCAGGCATTCGAGGTTTCCCCCTTTGAATGAGTCGGGTGGTTAGCTCAGTTGGTAGAGCAGGTGACTCTTAATCACCGGGTCGGGGGTTCGAGTCCCTCACCACCCACGTAAGTGAATCCGTAATCAAGCGTAAATTTCAAGTCTGCGCATCTTTATTGGTTTTATTCCTTCAGTTTTCCTAGCACTTGCCCAACACCCTACGAGTTACCACTTACCGCATTAGCAAATCTGTTTGATGCTGTGTGTCCTAATCATTCACGTACCGATATGGACGGAGCTGATGCGCCACGAAGTGGCAAAAATGTAGCAGTATCCGCATTGCGGTTAGTAACGAGAGAATTTAATCAAGGTGATACAACAGGAGTTTTGTGGGATACCAGATTGTCGAGTGGTAACTCGACCGTAAATGGAATTTCCTAATTTAAGTTAGGAAATTTTGGTCATAAAATTGACCTTGACACCGTCCACTGTCAGCTCTGGAGCATCTGCAATTATTGCTCTTACGTATGGTGTCTGGTCATGGAAAGCAAGTGCTTCGGCGTTTTTCCAGCCCTCTAAGAAATAGAAAATTGTCGAATCCTTACTATCTACATGTAAATTATAAAAAAGACTTCCCTCTTCTTTTGAAGTTAATTCAACCATTTCCAGAAGACGTCTCTTCAGCTCTTCTAGTTTTTCTTTTTTCGCCTGAAAGCGGGCGCACATGATTATTTCCTGGTTAGACATCAATAACCTCAATTCACGATATGTGGACGTAATGTTTTATATGCGATTTGCAAACCAACTTTGATTTTTTCCTCAGTTCCGCCCCACAATGGATCTTCGTGTTCAACGGATAATGTTCCGTTGAAACCACCTTCATACAAAACATCAATTAGTCTGCGCCAATCAACATCACCCAGACCTGGGACTCTGTAACGCCACCAGCCAACATCCCAAGGATTTTCTCGAAGTACAGATTTTCCGGGGTATCCATAGAAATTTCTTTGAGATGCATTTATTTGAATATCTTTCGCTTGCGCGTGAGGAATACGATCTATATAAGGCTTGACTGCTTCAATTGGATCAATACCCATCCATACCAGGTGTGACGGATCATAATTTAAATATAAACCAAGATTAAACATCCACTCCCAAAGTTCTGGTGAATACGCCAAGTTGCCAGGATAGCCATCTGGATGCCAACCCTCCATGACGCAATTCTCAATTATTATTTTCACACCTTTGGAATCAGCGTGCTTTACCAGTGGTGCAAAAACATCTTTTGCCATCGCCAAATTTTCACGCACTGGCTTGTTCCAATCTCGCCCAACAAATGTGCCGACTGTTTCAACTCCTAAAGCCGATGCAGCATCTATACATTTTATTAAGTGCGAATTAATAGCATCACGTGAGTTTTGATCCGGGTGCAAATTATTATCATAGAAAGCTAGTGACGATAAAGTCAGATTTCTGCTTTTGAAAATACTTTTTACCGAGGTCAGATAATCTGTATTTGTAGACTCTGCATTAATATGGGTCGCGATAAAGGGTCTTTCGCCCAAATCTGGCCAAGCGGCAACCTCTAAGGATTCAAATCCTTCTTGAACTGCAAAATCAGCTATTTGTTCTAAAGTTAGTTTTGGCAAACAGGCTGTTAAGAAGCCAAGTTTCATTTTATCTCCACCCAATTTCCAGATTTTGCCGAATTTAAAACTGCTTCTGTCAATTTTGCGGCTCGGAGGCCATCATTGAAATTCGGAAGGCCATCAATAACTGCTCCTCCGATTGTCCGGTATGTGTCACTCACAAAGGAATTAAAGCAGTCCTGATAACCCTGTGGGTGCCCTGCTGGAAGAATTGAATAGGACTTGGCACTTGCTGACTCTTCCGCAACTCCGCGCATTACAATTTGATTGGAGGCAAGCCCCCCGATCCACAACGAATCTGGCGCCTCTTGATCGAAAACAAAACTCTCACTTGGGCTTTCAAAAGAAAACCACAATTTGTTCTTTCGGCCGGCAGATACTTGGCTAAGGACTAATGACCCTTGTGCACCCTTGTCGGTTCTAAAAATCATAGTCGCACCGTCTTCGGTATCTATTTCGATCTTGTCACCACGGTTTTGAAATACTTTCATTAATTGCGCATTGATATGCGTGATCCGGTGTCCTGTGACGAATTCAAGAAGATCACACCAGTGAACTCCTATGTCGCCAAATGCACGGGACGGACCACCAATACTTGAATCTAGGCGCCAGTTGATAGTTGTTTCACGGGAGAGCCAATCTTGTAAATAATAACCATGAAATAAATTTAAAGGCTCCTTCAAATGCGAAACTCTCGAGCGAGCTTCCCGCACTGATGGGTGATAGCGGTAAACAAATGGAACTGTAGCTACTACCTCTTTTGATTGCGCTAAATCATTCAGGTGTTGGGCTTCTGCTACCGAAGTTGCCAAAGGTTTTTCACAAATAACGTGTTTACCTGCCTTAATTACCTGCTCCGCCAATTCAGCATGGAAAATGTTTGGGGTACATATGTGAATCACGTCGATATCGTCGTCACTCAGCATCTCTTCGATGCTCAGCGCCTTTGCTATACCCATTTTTAGAGATGCTGCTTTAGCTTCTTCTATCGTTTTCGCTGCTATCGCCGTTACTAAACCACCAGCAGCCCTAATAGCACGAACGTGTACTTCGCCGATAAATCCAAAGCCAATTACACCTGCATTTATCACTAATTGTGAAGTGAATTGAACTTCTTCGCGTGAAAATGTAGTTGTCATTCTATTTCTTTTTCGCTAACGCAACCGCAAGAATAATTATTAATCCTCGAACAATTTGTTGTTGGCTCACTGGGAGACCTGCAAGAATCAACCCGTTATTGATTAATCCAACCAATAAAGCGCCAAAAAATGTTCCAATTATTCTTCCACTTCCACCAAAGAGACTTGTTCCACCTAAAATAACGGCAGCAATTGCAGAAAGTTCATCACCCGCACCCCACTCGTAACGACCTGTTTGTAAACGTCCTGCGTACAAGAGCCCGGCAATTGAGGCGACAACAGATGAAATTAACATCACTTTGAACTTTACGTTCTTAGTATTTATGCCATTGAACTCTGCAGCATCACGATTTCCACCTGTAGCGAGAACACGTCGTCCAAATGTAGTTTTAGTCAGCATAATCCAACCAATTAATACCGCAGTGAAGCTCCAAAGTAATAACCCCGGAAACCAACCAATCGTTCCTGAACCAAAAATTGCATTAAATGTGTCATTCAAGATTGGGATCGGATAATAATTTGTAACTAAAGCTGCAAATCCAATGGCAACACCTTGCATACCAAGTGTTACCAAGAAACTAGGAATTCCAACATAAGCTACTAAGAGTCCATTGAGAGATCCAACTACAAATCCAATGGCTAGTCCTCCGAGAATTCCCTGAATTAAGCCGTGGTCACGCAACATAATCGCACCAACCACGCTCGCCAGACCAGCTACGCCACCAATAGATAGATCTATCTCGGCCGCAGAGATAACAAAAGTCATTGCAACGGCCATGACAGTGATTGTTGCAGTCTGGCGGAAAATATTGAGCAAATTATTCGATTGCAAAAATCCATCGTCATGAAGCAACAATGCGAAGAGTAAGAAAATTACCGCAAACATCCAATAAATCAATGTCGCACGTATATCGATTTTCTTAATACTAGATAGAATCATACTTTTATCCCTTGAACGATCATTTGTAGATGGTCTTCATCTTTGACATCTTTACGGTCTAACTCTTCGGCAATCTTGCCTTTTCTTATCACGAGAATTCGATCACAAACCCCAAGTAGCTCAGGTAATTCTGAAGAAATAAGAATCACAGATTTGCCTTCAGCTGCAATAGCACGCACCAATTTCATGATTTCAACTTTTGTTCCAATATCTACCCCGACTGTCGGTTCATCCATTAGAACAATCTTTGGATTAGTAGCCATCCACTTTGCAATAACGACTTTTTGTTGATTTCCTCCGGATAGCAGGCGAACTTCCCTATTTGCTTCAGGCGGCCTGACTTCAAAATCAGTGATTGAATCTCGAACTACGCGATTAATCTTAGAAAAACTGAGGAAATTCAGATGCGACAGTGAGGACAAATTTGTAGCCAAAATGTTTTGTTTCACAGAATGCTCCATCACAAGGCCTTGGCGGCGGCGATCTTCTGGAATCAAGGCGAATCCGTGTGCGATTGCCTCTCGAGGATTCTTAATTACTACATCTTTTCCATCAATCTTGAGTGCTCCGCCATCCTTCTTATCTAATCCGAATATGGCTCTAACGAGTTCGGTGCGGCCACTACCCATGAGGCCAGCCAAGCCAAGAATTTCACCTGGGTAAAGCTTGAAAGTAACATTGTTCACACGATTGCCAACTTGAATTCCACTAGCTTCGAAAATGGGAGTAGACGAGCGAGCGATTGACTTGCCTTCATGAGTCAGCATTTCGACATCTTTACGTCCAGTTATATGAGCAATAATTTCTTTTGGAGAAATCTCTGAAAGCAAAGAAACTACGATCTTTTTTCCATCTCGCAAAATTGTAATACGATCACATATTCGGTAAATCTCATCCATCCGGTGGCTTATATACACAATCGAAACACCCCGGGCAGTTAACTGTTTTAGAACCTTAAATAGTGCATCTACTTCTTCCTTTGCCAACGATGCTGTCGGTTCATCCAAAATTAGAATCTTGGCATCACCTGCAATTGCTTTCGCAATTTCGGTGAGCTGCTGAAATGCACGACCTAAAGTTGAAACTTTTGCAGTCACATCTATATCAAGACCAAGATCTTCCATAACAAGTTTTGATTTCCTAATTGTTTCTTTCTCATCAAAGAAACGGAGTTTATTTTTATGTTCACGATCCAAGAAAATGTTTTGGGCAACAGACAGTTCTGGAACTAGTGAGAACTCTTGGAAAACCATTCCTATTCCATATTTACGAGCATCTTGAAACGAATGAATTGATACCTTCTCGCCGGCAATTTGAATTTCTCCAGAATCTAATGTGTAGACACCCTGAAGAATTTTCATCAGCGTTGACTTACCGGCACCATTTTCTCCTGCTAAGGCATGAATTTCTCCAGAAGTTACCCCGAAGCTGACACTGTCTAGCACTTTAACACCGAAAAATGATTTAGAAATATCAATCATCTCCACGATATTAAAGTTGCTAGACATTGTCAGTCCCCTTTTCTTAATTACTTAACTAGTTGGACTGGGGTCCAAGATCGAGATTGTGAAGAAGTTGCCATGGCATCAGCAATTAGATTGATCTGATATCCATCTTTAAAGTTCGGACTAACTTCTCCGCCCTCCATGATTGCCTTAACGAAATCATAAGTTTCAATGATCTTCGTTTCTCCATAGCCAATACCGAGAGCTGGGATTGGCCATAGGCCTTCTCCATATGGGTGGGCTGGGCCTGTATAAACAGTACGGAAACCCTTTCGATCGGCTTGATCGGATGCAAATGCAACTTGAAGTTCATCGCGGCGCTCATAGTTGAAATAGATAGAACCTATAGTTCCATGGATTTCAAATGTTAGGAAATTGTTTCGTCCGTGAGCATTTCGAGTAGCTTCCAATGAACCGATTGCTCCATTTTGGAATTCCAAGAGCGATAATACTTCATCATCAACATCGACTTCGCCTCGTGGTGCAGTTGAATCTTTGGTACTTGCGCCAAGCTTATCAACCCCACCTGCTTGGAGAGGACGCGTCTTAACCCATGTTTTTAATTGGGTGTTCACCTGAGTGATTTCACCGCAAAGAAAACGTGCCATGTCTACAACGTGAGTTCCGATGTCACCTAGTGAACCAGAACCTGCAATACTTTTTTGAAATCTCCATGAAAGTGGACCATCTGGGTCAGCAGACCAATCTTGAAGATATGTTCCTCTAAAATTAAGAATATCTCCGATCGCTCCTTCATCAATATATTTCTTCGCCAGTGCAACTGCAGGAGTTCGACGATAGTTGAAAGCAACCATATGAACAATTCCGGCATTTTTTACCGCGTCGTACATAGTCTTCGCTTCATCACCGCTTCGAGCAAGTGGCTTTTCGCTAATGATGTGCTTTCCAGCTGCTGCAGCTGCAATAGCAATCTCAGCATGCATGTGATTTGGTGTTGCAATATCAATAATGTCAATTTCTGGATCTTCTACGACTGATCGCCAGTCGGAAGTACTCTTTTCGAAGCCAAATCGTTGTGCAGCCTCTGCAGCAATTGAATCGCTAACGTCAACAATAGTTTTACGAACTGGAATTGCTGGAGCCGGCCAAAAAAACATCGGCATGGCCATATATGCAAGTGAGTGCGCTTTGCCCATAAAGCCTGCGCCAATTAGACCGACATTTAACTTTTTCATTTTCGCTTCCTTAATTTTGAGTTATGGTGCCACCTCGGGCTTTTAAACCCGAGGTGGCATTTCCTAATGTGCCCCCCTTAGGGACGTTGTTCAATTACTTCTTGAAAGAAGCCTTTAGATCAGCTGGTGCGGGGGCACTGTAAACAGTCTGCCAAGCCTTCAGTACTCCGGCGTGGTCAACTGCAAGAGCCGGCATTGCGATATACGCAGGAGCCGTCTTACCTAGAAGTGCGTAAGCAGCAAGGTTTGCTTCAGTTACTCCAGCATCGTATGGACGCTGTGCTCCAAGACCAATAACTGGTCCCTTCTTTGCAAGAGAAATCGCAACGTTTGCTCCAAGATCCTGTGTTGCAATCTTTGTAGTTGTGTTTCCTGCATCGCGAAGCGCTGCCATCACACCTTCAGCTGGTGTATCCCAGACAGCCCAAATTGCGCTGATCTTTGGATTCTTAGTGAGAATTGCTGTTGCAGCCTTCTGTGCATCACCTGCAAAGTCAGGGCCTGAAATTCCTTGGTCATCAACAATCTTGATTCCTGGGAATTTCTTAGTAATAGTTTCTTTGAAACCATTCCAGCGTTGCTTTGTAACCCAAAAATCTGCTGCGTGATGGATAAGAGCAATTGTTCCTTTTCCATTTAGTTCACGACCCAAGATATAAGCAGATGCAGCACCGTTCGCATAATTATCAGCAGAAACTACTGAAACATAATCCTTGCCAACTGTTAATCCAGCTGCTGTGTTATCCATGAAAACAATCTTTGCCCCAGCTGCAGCAGCATCCTTATATGCCCCTGCAGTTGCTTGACCATCTACTGGAATTGAAACCAAAATATTTGGCTTCTTAGCCATTAGCGTTTGAATCTGTGAAACCTGTACATCTGCCTTAAAGTCAGCTTGTGTTACACCAACAATTTTGATTCCTAATTCACCAAAACGCTTTGTAAGACCTGCTTGCTGACCAGATGTCCAGTCAGATGTTAAGTGGAATGAGATTGCTGCTGTTGCATTCATTCCCTTTAGTTTTTTGAGTTCTGCTGCTGTGAATTTAAGTGAACTTGCAGCAGCTGCCTTTTCACCATTAGGTCCAGTTGAATAAACACCCTTAGCAAGTTCTGCTAAGCCCTTTTTAGCCACAGAGGCAGCTGATTCTGCTCCTACTGCTGACAATGTTGATGCTCCGAGAAGCGCTGCAGTTAAACCTGCTAACACAACCTTTGACTTGATACTAGCTTTCATAATTCCTCCTTGGAATCTTGGTTAAGTACTGTGAGAGTTTTGATGAAACTTACTTCAGGTTTTCTTTAATGAACTTCATACTGATATCTGCGGCATCTTTGGGATCACCGTTATACCCATCAAGTTCTACTACAAGCCAGCCATCGTAAGAGATTTCTTTTAGTGCGGAGAAGATATTTGCAAAATCAATATCGCCTTTACCAAGTGGCAAGAAGGCAAATGGATTTGCGGTGTAATCCTTAAGATGAACGTGGCGAACACGGTTTCCATACTTTCGGATAGCTGCAGCAGCATCAATGCCACCTGCAGTTAAGTGAGCAGTGTCTGGACAGAAATGAATCTTGGACAGACTCATGATTTTGTCCAGTTCAGCAGTGGTTTCAACGATTGTTGATAAGTGTGGGTGATAGCAAGCTGTTAGTCCTGCCGCTGCTGCAAGATCAGTAACTTGATCAAGACCCTTTGCCAGCATCTGGAAATCTTCTTCCGTAGTTCCTGTTGAACGTTTTGCACCTCCACCAACGATTAAGTTGATTGCACCCATAGATTGAGCAAAGGAAATAGCTTGCTTGATCTTGTGGAATTCATCTACAAGGATGTCGTTATAAATGAAATTGGCACCCGTATAAACACTGACTAATTCGAGTTTATGTTTTGATAGAAGACTCTTAAAAGAATCTGGATCATTCGCATATTCAGCTAAATTGCCATCAAAGATTTCGATACCCGAATAACCAGCAGCAGCGATATCCTCACAAGCCTTAGCAGTAGATCCGTAAGTCTGGTAAAAGAGATCCTTAATGCTTGTCACTCCTTGTGCCTGACCTACAACTCCACCCCAAGTAATCGTTTGGTAGCCAAGTTTCATTTTCTTACCTCCTGTGAATGTGTGCCAAACTTACGCCTAAAAAAACATAAGTCAATACCATTTTGGACAAAGTTATAAAAATTTATACAAATGTTATAAACTTCCTAACCTAAGTTTGAACGCTCCCGTGATACTGTTCCGAGCGCGGCACATTCGAATGGAGGGGTTATGGCAGGTCAAATTAGCTCAACCACCTTCGAACTTGATGCTGATGGCGCACAGTGCTTGGCGCAAGTAATCACTTATGTACGTAAAACCCGATCAGTGACCCGCCCCGAGATTGCGACATCCACGGGCCTTTCGCGCACATTAGCGACAAAGTATATCGATGTGGCACTTGAGCTAAACCTCCTTCAAAGTGGTGAAGTAGGGCAATCCACAGGTGGCCGAGCGCCCAGACTCGTTAACTTTAATTCCAATGCCGGTGCAATTTTGGTCGCCGAATTAGGAGCAACTGGATTTAATGTCGCGGCTTCTGATCTCAATGGAAATTTATTATGTACAACATTCGCAAATGTCCAAATTTCTGATGGGCCTGATGCTGTTTTGACTCTTGTAGAAAATTCATTTGACGATTTAATAAGCACTCTAAAAATTAAGAACTTGTGGGGCATTGGTATCGGCGTGCCCGGTCCTGTTGAATTTGCTACTGGATTACCTGTATCACCTCCGATAATGCCCGGGTGGGATAAATTCCCTGTGCGCGAGCGTTTTTCAACTAGATACAAGGTCCCCGTTTGGGTTGATAACGATGTTAATTTGATGGCACTTGGCGAGCACGCACTTCGTAATGACTCAATTACAAATGAACTTATCTTTGTGAAGATTGGGAGCGGTATTGGCGCTGGAATTTTAACTCATGGCCAATTACATCGCGGCGCACAAGGCTGTGCTGGCGATATCGGTCACATTGCCCTTCCGTTCAACGAAAATATGCAATGTCGCTGTGGCAATTTAGGATGCTTAGAAGCCGTTTCAGGTGGATTAGCTTTGATTCGTGATGCTGAAGCCGCTTCAAATAATAATGAAAGCGTTTACCTCGGAATTCAAAAAAAAGTAAAGCGTCGTATTGAAGTACAAGATGTTATAGAGGGTTCAAATAATGGTGACAGGTGGTGCGTTGAGAGGGTTGTAAAAGTAGGTTCCGACTTAGGAAGTGTTCTTGCAACTCTTGTTAACTTTCACAATCCATCACTAATTGTCCTTGGGGGCAGCGTTTCGACTGCTGGAGATAAGTTGCTGGCCTCAATTCGGGAGACGGTACTTAGTAGGTCATTGCCACTTGCTACAAGGGATTTACAGATTCGAATTACTGATTACCCAATAGAATGTGGCCTAGTTGGTGCAGTAGAAATGGTGATTAATGAATTATTTTCATCTGAAAATCTTCGTAAGTGGGTTGCCGTTGGCCGACCAAGTCAAAGCTCAATTCATATCTAAATATTCCTCCTCTAAATGAGGTTTACAAGTAGACCGAGTAACAGTTGTTGTCCGTGCCTTGTACGGTCAGTAAACGAAAACACCTGAAAACAGAAGTTAGTTCTTATTAGTCACTGAGCGTGACTCATACTCAATATGTAAACCAGTGATAACCCCCACCTCCGCCCAGTGATTTCTCTTAATCACCGGGTCGGGGGTTCGAGTCCCTCACCACCCACATATGAAGGCCAGAGGAATCAAATTTGGCTACTTGATTATCTTTGTGAGTGTCGGTAACAATCTGTTGAGACTCTTTACTGGGTTTACCAAAGTAAAGATATAAACCATATATCCAACCAACGCGACCCACGAGTTAATAAAACAGGTAGCTACAAGAATAATTCCTAACAATGCTGGGAATCCATTGAATATGAGAAGAGCTTTGTTTTGATACTCTCGTGACTTACCCGTCAAAATGAAATCATCAGTCCAGGTGATTGATGCATCACCTTTAATTATGAGAACGATCAAGCGTTGAATTGAAGCAGTCCAGTACTGACCAAAGAGGCAAATGCCAAAGTAAAAAACTCCCCATTTCATATTTGGATTATTTAGATTTTCAGCAAGAAGAGCCGCACCAAATGGCATCAATGCCACCCAACCAAGCGTTAAACCATGGTTCCAAACTATGAATGCATTTGTTCCTACTACGTATTGACTTGTTACGTGATATTGATACCACCAGGCAAATAAGACAAAAAAGCCAAGAGCGTAAGCAAAAAAGGTCGGCCAATGTTCAAACATTGCACTATTGAAGTCTTCGCTCTTGCTTATTCCATGTGCCAGGCTGAGAACATCAAGGCCTAATAGTGTCAGAGCAATTGAGAAAACCCCGTCACTCAAGGTATCAATTAATTTGTGGCTTATGTGCTTAAATTCCTTGGTCATGTGGTTCTCCGCTTCCAAGTGGACTTGGGAGGAAAATAACTGAGAGCCTTTAGAAATACACAGACTCGCCCAAAACCATCCTAAATCTGTTCAAGATCTAGTAACGGCACATAACTAATCCTTATACCAAGGACGATAAAAAAGAGTTGATGCAGCCCCTAGCGCAATAAAAAGCACAGGGATCCATAGCGATACGTGCGAGCCATAGTCATCAATAACTTTTCCAGCCCAGATAGAAGCAAATGCACCCGTAAGTGGAATTCCTGCAAATATTAATGAAATTGCTTCAGTCATATGAGACTTTGGTATTCGCTTTTCAATCATAGAAATTGCCGTCGGAAACAACGGGCCAACACTTCCGCCCAAGAAGAAGTTGAGAACAAAGAGCACTGGAAGTGAGTTTATAAATGGGAGTGGAATTGCAAGTAAGGTAAACACCACTAAGTTGATTCGGAATCGAACCCCTGCAGAAATTTTCCATTTGATTCCACCATTGATGAGAGCAAAAACTAATCCTCCGACTGATCCCACGCCTAAGAGCACTCCCGCTAATGCTGGATGTCCAACTTCACGAGTGAGCGCTACAAAAGCTAAATTAATGGGGCCAAAGCAACCACCCATGAGAATTAATGGAATAGCAACGGAATGAATTGCGCGGTTTCGAATAAGCGGTGGAAATTCGCCGCGCTCTAATATTGGCGGGGTTGAAGATTCATGGGTAAGAAGCATTGCTCCGCCAACTAAAAAGAATGTGGTTGCGAGAATGAGTCCGGCCGGCGGAGAAACCGTTGAGATAGCTGTTGCTAGAACTGGGCCAGTAATATAAACAGTCTGATCCAATGCGCTTTCAAAGCTATAGGCAGTATCTACTTTTGCCTTTTGATTATCGCCAATCATCGACATCCAGCGCCGGCGAGTAAAAGATCCAATTGAAACCGAGGAAGATTCCGCGGCAATAACGGCAACGAACCAACTCCATATTGGGGCATCAAAGGTAACTAGAGCTATAAATGTAAACATCGCCAGCGCGCGGATTGGCACTGCAATCTTTAGTACAAACTTCTGTCCTCTTTTATCAGATTGATTAGACCAAAATGGAGTAGAGACGACAGTTGTTAGTGCTGCAATTCCTGTGAGCGCACCTGCAATAGCGTACTTTTGCTCGGCACCGAGGACGATAAAAATAATGGCGAGTGAATCCATTCCTCCTGGCATTCGCGCAATGAGACCTGAGAATGAAATCCGAAATGCTCCTGGGATTCTAAAGAGCGATCTATATGTCTCAAGCACATATTGAAGTCTAGGTGCAAAAGGACAATTTATAGCTAGTACCGCTGGACTCCTCTACGTCCCCAGTACTCCCACATCCCCATAACACTGAGGACAAGTGCGAATCCGAAGAGGAGATCTTCAATTGGTGCAGAACATATTCGAATTCCCATGATTGCATCTGGGCTATACATAACAATATTTCTAGAAGTGAGCCACCAGTTAGTGAGTAGTTGAAATGGCAAGATGATTGCGTATGAACTCCAGAATGCTGGCCTTGTCAGCATCGAATTTTTGAAGAGAAATAAATCCGCCATTACCGCGATGCCAAAGGCAGCGATTGCGATATCTGAATAAATCATTCGCCAAATTCCCTTTTTCTCCAATGGGGCTTCACAGTTGTGATTCCCTCGAGAGTCAAGATTGCAGCAAGTGGTACGACAATAAAGAAAAGGTATTCCTCAAGTGGAATGCTAAAGGGTCCATAGATTCCTAATATTTGACTGCGATCAAAAAACCAATGGCCCTGTGCAATTGCATAGCCATCCCATATGAGGAAACAAGTACTAATTGGGAAGATGCTCAGAGCTGCACGTTTGAGTCTGCGCAGAACTCCGGTCTTCAAAACAATTTCTAGCCAACCAGAGCCAAACAGTGTGAAAATCAGCATCGCCATATAGGACCACTGCTTCATGTTCGCATTTTTGCATACTCCAGCCCTCAAATTGCTAATGTGCCCTTTATGAACCGAACTCAATCCTCTCTTTTTGGACGAGTTCGTCTCTATTCAAGAATTGCCGTTGCTGTAGCAACTCTGCTCTCTATTTTCTTCTCATCATCTCTCGGAAGCGATTCGCTGAACTGGCAAGTTGTTATGGCAGCAATTGCCCTTGCTGTTGGAATTCCACATGGCGCACTTGATCACCTTGTGACTTTGAAAAATGCAGCCCCACTAAAGATGACCATCTTTATTCTTATTTATGTAGCGATAGCCCTTGCTGCAATCTGGGCGATTCTGCAATGGAATGTCTGGGGCTTTATCGCTGTTGTTCTTATGAGTTCTTTGCACTTTGGTATTGGCGATAGTGCATTTATTGCCGAACTAGATAGATTAGAAAATCGTGAAGGTTCAGGTATTCCGGTGTGGGCATATGCAGGGGCCGCGGGATTACTTCCTGTTGTTATTCCCCTTGTAAATAGCCGCAGTACTGAAGCGCTAGAGAAGATAAATTCGAATCTCATCAATTGGCACTTTGGTTACACGGAACAAATTCAATTAGCAGTTTCTGCTATCGCAATTCTTTCACTCATCGTTTTGATTATTCGAAAGAGGTATAACGAAGTGCTTGATTTATCTCTTCTTGCAGCACTTGCCTTTTTTGCACCGCCACTTGTTGCCTTCGCTGTCTACTTTGGTTGCTGGCATGCAATGCGCCATACCGTTCGCCTAACTTCTCTGTTGCCAGGTTCTCACAAGGCTTTTGAGCAGGGCAATGAACTTGACGCATTTAGATCAGCGGTAATTCCGGGATTGCCTGCACTTGTTGGAACAATGATTTTTGTTGTAGGCCTAGCTGCATTTTCTGACCAAGCGCTTGATAGCTCATTCCTTTGGCTGGCCTTAGTCACGGTTTGGGCACTTACCGTTCCCCACATGATTGTCACTGCAAAGCTAGATCGCGCTGCTTTCACATCTAAATAGTGCGTTTGGAACTTTCTGAAATTGCTATTTTGATTTATTGAATTTTGGTAGATGCAAGTCAAACTGGATTGAAATAACTCTGGTCAGAATTACGACTGCTCCCCCAGCAATTGCTGCAATATTGTCTTGAATATTTACTTGGTGCAGGCCAACAAAAGTAATTGCACCCATCAGGGCAGATGTTCCAATGGTTTCGCGGTGAAGTAGCACTGGCTCTAATTGACAGAGAACGTCGCGAAGTAGCCCACCTGTAACTGCAGTGATTAGACCAAGAAGAATTGCTCCATACCAAGAGACTCCCATTTCAAATGAGAGTTGTGTGCCAGACATAGTTGCAACAGCTAGGCCAAATGTGTCCATTATTAGCAGTATTTTTCCAACGTGTGTAACTCGACGAAATACCAAAGTGATAAGAACTGCAAGTAGAACGCTCGTTATGATCCAAGGATCAACAATCCATATTGGTTTTAGACCAAGGAAAGTATTTCGAAGCGTTCCACCAGATATTGATGCAATTGCTGCGATAAAGGCGATTCCGCCATAGTCCAACCCTTTATCTGCAGCCACCCGAGCACCCACTAGTGCAAAGACAAATGTGGATAGGAGATCGAGAATATGGAGCAAAGTCATAGCCCAAGGGTACGACCTTGGTGCTCGATATTTAGCCTAAAGCGCCATATTTCCTTTAGTATCTAACCAAATAAGTGATGGAGATACTTTGAAAACTTTATTTACAAATGCCACATTCTGGAGTTCTGGCTCCCCTGTTTTGTCATCCATGCTTATAGAAAATGAAAAAATTATTGCAGTTGGTCAAAAAGCGATTGAACAAAAACATGACGAAGTAGTCGATCTCGATGGCGCATTTGTAATGCCAGCCTTTGCCGATGGCCATGCACATCCGCTCTTTGCAGGGCGAGAGATGTTGGGACCACAAGTAAATGGACTTCAAAGCGTTGGGGAAATAGTTGCCGAAGTTGCCCGCTTTGCTAAAGCTAACCCTGATGAAGAATGGATTATTGGTGGTGCTTATGAAGCAGCCATTATTGAACAAGGTGATTTTGATGCACATTGGCTAGATGATGCGGTCAGTGATCGCCCTGTTGTTTTGCACGCAGTTGATCACCACACCATTTGGGTAAATTCAAAAGCGTTAGAACTCTCTGGGATTACCGCTGCAACAAAGAATCCAGAAGGCGGAACTATTGCTCGTCGCGAGGATGGAAGCCCTAGGGGAACTCTGCGCGAGCCAACCGCTATTGGTTTAGTGACAGATAAGGCACCGAAGCGAACAATAAAGAATGAAGTACAGGCACTGGTTTTAGCCTGTGATGCACTTTTAGAAGTTGGAATTACTTCAGCAGTTGATGCATGGATTGAACCAGGAATGGCTGAGGTTTATATCGAGGCTGCAAAAGCCGGCAAACTCAGTGTTGATATGAGTCTCTGCTTTCTAGCAGTTGCTGGACAATGGGAAGAAAACGTTGATTATCACAAGGAATTACGCGCCCAGATAGAGGCGCTTCCTAAGAGCGCAAATTTAGAAGCTACGACAATAAAGTTTTTACTCGATGGCGCACTCTCAAGTGGCACCGCTGCATTGATGGATCCGTACCTAGATGATCCAACTACCTCAGGGCTTTTGATGTGGGAAGAGGATGATTTACTCAACGCACTATGCATCTTTGATGATTTAGATTTTCAAGTTCACCTGCATGCAATTGGTGATGCTGCAGTGCGCCAAGGACTTGATGCTATTGAGGCAATGCAAAGAGTGAATCCACGTCGCGATCGCCGCCCAGTAATTGCACATGCTCAACTTATTCATCCCGATGATTTTCCTCGATTTGCTCGATTAGGAGTTATTGCTAATTACCAACCATTGTGGACGTATTTGGATCCAATGAATAAAGAATTGATCTTGCCTCGATTAGGGCAAGAGAGAAATAATCGTCAGTATCCATTGCGCACGATGCTCGATGCTGGCGTAATGATTTGTTATGGAAGTGATTGGCCAGTAACAAGTCATGTTCCGCTGCAAGCACTAGCTGTTCCTGTTCATCGCCAAAGCCCGGATGGGTATCCGAAAGAGGGATGGAGCAAGCAGGAAGCAATCACAATTGAGGAATCGATGACTTTTTATACAGCAAATGTGGCATTCCAGTTATTCAAAGAGAAACAAAACGGGAAGTTGGAATTAGGCAAGAAAGCAGACTTTATTGTCTTAGATTACAACCCGTTAGAAGTCGATCCGCATAAGGTTTCTAGCATCAAAATCCTAAGTGTTTACAAAGATGGAGTGCCCCAAAAAAGCGCTTCGTAGGCTTATTTTCCTAAAAGAATCGCCGCAATTGAGGTCGTTTCGAGCCCTCTAGCAGTCATGCCTCTTGCAAAACAATACAAATAATTTCCTGACACTTTTTCAATATTTGCTGCCGAAATCTCTAACTTGGACTCAGTTAGTGCCACTGCTTCACTCAAAGTCATATAAAGCTTAGGGTCGATAACATCTGAACCAGTATTGGATGGATAAGCAATCCAAGAAATAATTGTTTGCGCAACTACTTGATCCCATTTCCAATCAGAACATGACAAGACTTGACCAATCTTTGGAATATCACCATTTTTGATTCCTGTAATTGTTGGTGATTTTAAAGAGACTGGTTTTGTTTCAATCACATTCGAAATCGGTGCACTCGAACCGGATGAAGAAGGCGACGGTGATGCAGAAGGCGATGGTGATGCTTGTGGTTCTGACGCTTCTTGCGATGGGGCGGTTACAGGTGCACTCGAACCGGATGAAGAATCACCACTAGAAGTTGCCGACGCGGGTGAAGGGCTAGGTGTTTTCGTAGCAGTTGAAGTTTTTGTGGGCGCAGGTGAAGGCGCATTAGTTTTTTTCTCAACGGTTGTAGCGGGGGCCGCTGAATCTGAAGTTTTTGATTGAGTTGAATCAGTCTTTGCTTCAGGACTCGGAGATTGCGAGGGATTAGGTGAGGCAGATTTTTTAGCTGCAACGACTGAAGTTTTTGACTTCATCCACACTAATTTTTTCCCAGATTTTGAACAAAGATAACTTTGATTAGAAACTTTTATCTTTTGATTTACCTTCGTGCATTTACTTCCAACTTTTGGAGTAGCTGCATTTGCTCCTCCGATAGGAGCGGCCCCAACCATGAGAGTCAGAGCTAGGAGCAAGCCAAGAGAGCGCTTCATGCCTCGATTCTTCTGTTTGTTCATGAATACCGCAAAGCCCAAAATCCAAATCCCTGGGGAAGGAAAAGTGAGGTTAGGCCTTTCAAAATCGGCAAACTCAGGCTTGATCTCCTCTGATAAACCTCCCGAAATCTCCCCGTGGTGGTAGTCCCTCTGAGCGTGTTCGGTATCTACCTATTCGGTCTTTACCCGCAGAAGACCTTACGGCCAATGCTTCATAGACTAATCAATTGCATACAGAAATATCCAAGCAGGCTAGTGATTTTTGTGATGGTGGGAGAAAGGATGCAATCGCCTATGAGCATTTCATCCTTGCGAAATTTTGCAGACGAATTTCTTGAACGTGCTCCCATATTTATCCGTAAAGTTTTAGTTCTCGCATTAGTTTTTGGTTTTTGGCAATCTGTAACACCTTCTGAAAATGCAAGTGCTGTTGCAACTGCTACCGCTGCAAATGGAACAACAATTACAAACACCTACACAGATACAACACGAGTCGAAACGTTCGTAGTTCCAGCAAATGTAACTTCGTTAAGTATTTCTGTTACTGGTGCTGGTGCTGGAGGTGGTGGCCTTGACGGATCGGATGCGGCACCACTTGAAACAACCTTTGGAGTTGTTACGGGATCAGTTTCAGTAACTCCCGGTCAAGTTATTTCTATTGGAGTTGGTGCACCTGGGGCTACTGGCAATGGCGGTCAAGGTGGTGGCTCTACCGCGTCAGCAGCAAAAGAGATTGATTATTTTGCTTCTGGATTCAATGCGTTAGGTGGTACTAATCCATTTGGTGGTTATGGCGGTGGTTGGGGTGGAGCTGTTGGCCCAGCAGGTAGTTCTGGTGGTGGTGGTGGTGGTGGCGCTGCATCAGTTGTAAAAATAGGAACACTTGCATCTCCAAGTTCAGTTGCAACGATCGTTGCAGGCGGTGGTGGTGGAAGCGGTGGATCTGGAAATGGCCAGCCGGGTTCGGTGTATAAGGGGCGAACATGTACGAGTCCATTTACTAACTGTCTTCAAGGTGGAGTAGGTCAAAAAAGTTTTGCTCCGATTACCGGTGTCTACCCATCCAATTTTTCTACCAGATACCCTAATGGTGAAACAACTACCGGTCAGAGTGGTTGGAACGCATACGGCAGATGGTGGCTCGATACTCCAAACACTTCTGGTTCTTACGATGGTGGTGGTGGTGGTGCTGGTGGTGGAGGAGCGCGCGGTGGAGCACGAGGAACTAGTGAATATGGTCGTAACGGAACTGTTGAATGGTTCGGAGCTACTGGTGGGTCCCCTGGTGAGAATTCAACTTCTGGTCTCGGTGGACTAACCGCTAGTTATTCCACAATTTCTGGTCAAGTCCGCACTGCTGGAAGCGTTGTCATTAGTTACGAAACTGGAAGTCCAACTGCGCCGCTAACTCCCAATGGAACTCCTGGAAATGCCATGGTTCGCGTGTATTGGGGAGTACCTACATCACCCGGACTTAGTGCAATAACTTCATATTCAGTTCAATACGCGGTTTCGCCTTACACATCGTGGACAACGGCAACCGATGTAGCATCAACGACTTCTTATGAGGTAACTGGTTTAACTAATGCAACTTCATACACATTTCGTGTTAAAGCAAATAGTGCCATTGGCTCTAGTGCGTGGGCGCTAACACCAGTTTTAACTCCTTATATTTTCTCAACCGCACCAACAATAACTTCGATTACACCAGGTGATGCCAATTTGTCCGTTGCATTCAATGCCGGTATATCTAGCTTTGCTATTAATAGTTATCAATATTCAGTTGACACGGGAACTTCTTGGATTTTGGCTGATCAATCAGCGACACCAGTTGTGATTAAGGGTCTAACAAACGGTAGAACGTACGGTATCCAGTTGCGTGCAATTACTGCTGCAGGAATTGGAACAGCTTCTGCTACTAGTCAAGGAACACCTAGTACGGTCCCTGGTGCTGGCGTAATTTTAAGTGCAACAACTACTGGAATTAAGACGTATACGAATGGAAACACTGGTGGTTTGCCAATAACCGGATATGACATTACTTATAATCCAGGTGTAGGAACTTGTCCGGGTGTAACGGCCGCCACAAATGCTGCGGCGCCAACTGGGGTTTTTAGCGCCCAACCTGCGGGTACTGCGTGGGCATATAAGGCCAGAAATGCCAATGGTGCAGGCCCATGGTCAAACTGTGTTGTCTCTTCAAATGCACCATCTATTCCGACCGGCGTTGTTGAAACACTCACTGCTCAGAACTCTGCAATTCAGGTTGGGTGGAGTGCAAATATTAATAATGGCGCCATCAATAAAGTTGAATACTCAATCAATTCTGGTTCTTGGACGGATGCAGGAACAATTTCGAATCCATTTGTCATTGGTGGTCTAACAAATGGAACGCCATACACGGTGAAAACACGAGTGACGAACTCTGCTGGCACTTCAGCAGAGACCGCCGTCGCATCTGCCACCCCAAGAACAGTTCCGAGCTCTCCAATTGATCCGCTGGCAGTTGGTGCACCGGGTGCTGCAAATGTTTTTTGGACAGCTTCGACAAATAATGGCGGCGCTGCAATATCTGGCTATACCGCTACGGCCTACACCGCGCTAGTTGGCGGATCCGTGGCTGGTACACCATGTACCACTGCAGCACTAACGTGTCAGATCACTGGCTTAGCTGCAAGTACCACCTATTACTACTCTGTTGTTGCAACTAATGCAGGAGGTAACAGTGTTGCAACTTCGCCGAGAGTTCTTGTGCAACCAGCAGCTTTACCTGGTGCACCTACAATTACTTCTATCACTGGTGCAAATGCAACGCTGAGTGTGGCTTTTACTGCGGGAACCTTTGATGCCAATGCACCACTTGTTTACTATAAGTACTCTACTGATACTGGAACAACCTGGGTCTCGTTACCCGCAGGAACTACTTCACCGTTCACAATTTCTTCATTAACAAATGGAACTACATACAATGTAAAACTTCGTGCTGTTGCATCAAATGGTGACGGAGCAGCCTCTGCAACCGTGACGGGAGCACCAAAAGGACCACCTGCTGCAGTCGACCCTTCAACAATTACCTACGTGGCATCCTCAGGATCGGTTGCAATTTCATGGACTGCGCCAAATAACAATGGTGCACAAATTACGAATTATACTTTGACTGCATTCAATAATATTTCCACAGGAAGTGCTCTAACGACCTGTTCCGTCAATGGTACGCCAGCTGCAAGTTCATGTACGATTTCACTTGCTAACGGAACTCCTGCATATGTTTCAATTGAAACATCAAACTCAATGGGTACAAGTACTCGCTCATCACCTAGGGTTTTGGTTCGAGCTGGAACTGGAACAACAACTGCGCTCTCCGTCTCGCCTCTGACTCAATCTACTTTAGGTAGAACTGAGACACTTACTGCAACCGTGACATCGAGTTCAGCAACTGGAACAATCAACTTCACTGCGGGTGGAACTTCAATTACTAGCTGTTCTGCTGTTGCAATTGCCTCAGGCGTGGCTCGCTGCGTTACCTCATCATTATCAGCAGGCGTGAATGTACTTTCGGCCTATTACAGCGGTGATGCAAGTTATGCATCCTCTTCTGCAGCAAATCAGAATTACACAATCAATGGCGCGGTAACAGAAACTGCGACCGTTACAACACTCAATGTTGTCAATGGATTTGTGGGCGTAGACACAATTACTGCATCAGGTGGAACCGGAAATAAAACTCTGACTCTGTCTCTATCTCCTAGTGTTGCTGGAATCACTATTGATACTTCTACAGTAAATACCGCAATTCTAAATGTTGCAAATAACGTAACTCCTGGCACTTACACGGCAACAATTACAGCAACAGATTCAGTTACAGCGACTGCTTCGATAAATGTCACAATAAATGTAACTAGATCTGCGGTTTCTGCATTGACTGGTCTGTCGTTGAGTAACGGGCTTTCGATCTCACCGACCTTTACAGCGGGCACTCTTACCTATACGGCAGCAGCTACAAATGAGACAACAACTGCAAATATCACCGCAACGTGGGCGGGATATGGTGAAACTGCAACTGCAACATTTAGTGGTACCGGCGGGGGCACATATCTACTGACAAGCGCAGCAGCCCTTTCTGCCTATCCAATAGCGTTATCAGTTGGTGCAAATGTTGTAACGATTAGAACTTATGCCCAAGATGGAACATCTACTAGTTACACAATCACTATTACAAGAGCAGCAGCAACTGTTTCATCTCTCACTGGTTTGAGTTTTAGTAATTCAACTATCGCTCTTGCTCCAACATTTGCATCAGGGACTTATTCCTATGCGATGACTGTTCCTTATGAGACTTCTACGACTCAAGTAACCGGTACGTGGGCTGGCACTGGCGAGACCGCTACTGCGACATTTGGTGGAAATACTTACGCTCTCACGAGTGGCACAATTCTGGCGACAGCAATTGCACTTACTGCCGGGGCCCCAAATGTCGTAACGATCACGGGTTATGCTCAAGATGGAACAACAACTACCTACACAGTCACTATTACACGCACAGCGGTTGCAACCGTTTCGGCACTTAGTGCGCTGACTTTTTCTAATTCAGTAACGCTCAATACTTCTTTTGCATCAGGCACTACTGCCTATACCAGCACTGTTCCTTATGCGACAACTTCAACTCAGCTAACGGGTACATGGACTGGATCATTTGAAACAGCGACTGCAACATTTGGTGGAAATACTTATGCGCTAACGAGTGGAACAATTCTTGCTACGGCTGTTCCGCTAAGCGTTGGTGGGAATACGATCCTCATCAAGGGTTACGCCCAAGATGGAACGACAACTACCTACACCGTCACAATTACTCGAACTGCACTTGCATCAGTCTCTGCTCTTACTGGACTGACATTTACTAATTCAAGCATCACGCTAGCGCCGACTTTTGATTCGGCGACCGTTACTTATGCAATGACTGTTCCTTATGAGACTTCTACGACTCAAGTAACCGGTACGTGGGCTGGCACTGGCGAGACCGCTACTGCGACATTTGGTGGAAATACTTACGCTCTCACCAGTGGCACAATTCTGGCGACAGCAATTGCGCTAACAGCTGGTAGCGACACTGTCGTAACGATAAAGGGTTATGCCCAAGATGGAACAACAACTACCTACACAGTCACTATTACACGCACAGCGGTTGCAACCGTTTCGGCACTTAGCGCGCTCGCTTTTACTAACTCAAGCATCACGCTCGCGCCTGCATTTGCGGCGGCAACTACTACGTATGCGATGACCGTTCCATATACAACTTCATCGACACAAGTAACGGGTACATGGACTGGATCATTTGAAACAGCGACTGCAACATTTGATGGCAATACTTACGCTCTCATCAGTGGAACAATTCTTGCGACGGCAATACCGCTCACTGCTGGTAGCGACACTGTCGTTACGATTACAGGCTATGCACAAAATGGAACCTCAACGCCATACACCGTCACTATTACTCGCACCGCTATTGAATCTATCTCCATACTCACCGGACTAACGCTGACAAATACGAGTATCGCGATTCCTTCATTTGCATCATCTACAACTAGTTATTCCATGACTGTTCCTGAAGCTACAACATCGACTCAAGTTACGGGAACTTGGACTGGCGCATTTGAGACAGCGACTGCAACATTCGGTGGAACTACTTATGCGTTAACGAGTGGAACAATTCTTTCTAATGCAATAGGGCTAAGCATCGGTGCTAATACCCTTATCGTCAAAGGCTATGCACAAAATGGTTCAATAACTACCTATACACTAACAATTACACGTAACACTATTACCCTGACAACTCCTGTGGCTCCAACGCTTACTGCAGTCAGTGAGAGCACGACTGCGATGAGTGTGAACTACTCAGCAAGCCAAGTCTCTAATACAACTGTCTATAGCATCGCACTTTATTTAGCATCTAATGATTCACTCACCGCAACAGTGCAACAAACCTATAGCAGCGGTGTTCTCATCTTCTCAGGGCTGACCCCTGGCACTGGCTACTATGCCAAGGTCACAGCCATTGGCTCTGGTAACTATGGAAACTCTGCGGCGGGAGCTTCTTCAACAACAGTTTCCACCAACGCACTTCCTGTTACTCCATCTATTTCTACTCAACCAGGATCGGTGAGCATTACCTCCGGTAATACAACTAGCTTTAATGTTGTCACATCTCGAAGCGATGGCGGAACGCTGAGCTATCAATGGCAGGTAGCAGCAAGTGTTTCTGGCTCCTTTGTCAACGTTACAGGTGGCTCAGTTGCCAGTACTAATACTGGCTCGACCTATACAACTGCGGCGCTAACAATTTCAGATACTGGTAAGGCCTACCGAGTCTTGGTCTATAACACTAAAAATGGTGCAACCACTGCCTCGCCTGTGACTTCTGATTCTGCAACAGCAACTGTTGGAACTATTACCCTCTCAACCCCTGCGGCCCCAACTCTTACTGCAGTCAGTGAGAGCACGACTGCGATGAGTGTGAACTACTCGACAAGTCAAGTCTCTAATACAACTGTCTATAGCATCACGC
>CAMDHH010000011.1 GCA_945898065.1 Bifidobacterium breve | reverse complement strand
GGTGCGCATAGCGAGGCCACTCTCTAATTTTCCCCGCGTAAAAAGGGGTTACGGCAACCATGCGTTGTGAGATAAACTTGCCTCATGCCCGCACCCCTGCGGCCCACACGAATACTGAATTAGCTAGGAGCCCCCGCCATGCCTACAGGCCGCGTCAAATGGTTTAGCCTCGAAAAAGGTTTTGGATTTATTGCATCCGAAGAAGGCGAAGATGTTTATCTCGCTGCAAGTTCACTTCCTGCAGGTGTCTCAACAGTAAAGCCTGGAACGAAACTTGAGTTCGGTGTTGCTGATGGTCGTCGCGGACCACAAGCACTTTCAGTTGTAATCATTGATGCACCACCATCACTTGTGGAAAATAGTCGCGTGAACTCTGATGATCTTGCTGCAATGATTGAAGACACAATTAAGATTTTGGATAAAGTCGGAAATGGTCTTCGTCATGGTCGCCATCCCAATGCAGTTGAAGCAGAGCGCTTAGGTCGCGTGCTTCGTGGAATTGCTGGTCAGCTAGAAGCCTAAATACCACTTCGTCTAGATCGACGGATTGTGTAACGAATTCCAACAGTGCCTAACACGGCACCTGCAAGGCATGTCCAGACAACTTTAGATTCGGCTCCCAGCACTATCGCAATTATTCCTGCAACTAGCCAACAGATAGTTCCAATTGCTACTAGGGTTACGACAGAACGTAGATGCGAAGTCGAAGAGGTCATGAGAGAAGAGTAATGCGCCTGTCAGTAAATGAAGAGGGTAACTGGCGTTCTTTTCGTCATAGAAATTACCAAATTCTCTTTCCTGCAAATGCCCTTTCCAATATTGGTGCTTGGGCTCAACGCATTGCTCAAGATTGGCTCGTACTCGAACTCACAAATAGTGGAACTTATTTAGGTTTAGTTACAGCACTGCAATTTGCACCAGTACTTCTCTTTAGTTTGCATGGTGGCGCACTCGCCGATCGTTTCAATAAACGGAAAGTCTTAATCGCTACAAATAT
The DNA here is from genome assembly GCA_945898065.1 of Bifidobacterium breve. Classification (GTDB taxonomy): domain Bacteria; phylum Actinomycetota; class Actinomycetes; order Nanopelagicales; family Nanopelagicaceae; genus Planktophila. The sequence goes on along the minus strand of CAMDHH010000011.1, from coordinate 32,149 downwards.
TGGAGGCGGTCTCTCTTCGGCTGTACTTGGAATTTTAGTAATGACAGGCGTTGTCGCGCTATGGCATGTTTTTCTCTTGGCATTTATCTTGGGAATTTCAACGGCAATTGAAGGTCCAGTTCGCCAGAGTTTTACGAATGAAGTAGTAGGCCCTGAAGATTTACCAAATGCAGTAAGTCTCAACTCTGCAAATTTCAACGCGGGGCGCCTCATAGGCCCTGCAGTCTCAGGTTTCCTCATTGCAGCCTTTGGCACTGGTCCATCCTTTCTATTCAACGCTTTTTCTTATCTATTTGTCATTCTTGCCCTCACGCAGCTCAATGAAAAAGCATTCTTCACAACTGAGAAAAGTACCTCCATGACTAATGTGCGCGAAGGTATTGCCTATGTTCGCGCACGCCCAGATTTATATGTCGTCATGGCGATGGTTTTCTTTATTGCAACATTTGGTTTGAATTTTCAAATATTCAATGCACTGATGGCAACGAAAGTTTTTGGTAAAGGTCCTGCCTCATATGGGCTCCTTGGAACTTTTATCGCCATCGGATCCCTTAGTGGCGCACTCATTTCGGCGCGATTAGAAGGATTTAGAAAAACACTCTTTGTCGTGCGAGCAGGAATAGTTTTTTCACTAGTTGTCATCATTCTCTCGCTCATGCCGACCTATCTCGCATACGCATTCTGGCTACCTGTGTGTGGTTTAGCAGCATTGACCACACTGATCACCGCTAATTCAATTGTGCAGGTAAATACAGATCCCGCAATTAGAGGGCGAGTAATGGGTCTATACCTTCTGATTTTCATGGGAGGAACACCTTTTGGTTCACCACTTATTGGTGTCATGTCTGAATTGATTGGCACACGAGAAACCATTGCTGCCTGTGGGGCAATATCACTTACTGCTACAACAATTATTTATGCGAAATATAGAAATAGAGTCGGATTACCGCAGGATATAAGTATTAGCACGGTACTAAAGACCACTAATGGCAGTAAGAATAATTAGTCCAAAAAGGATTGTGAGAGTAACTAATCTTCTTGTCTTGTAACTCATGCCCGAAGACTCTCTATTTTCGATGGAATTATTAAGGTTATTGCTAGAGAAATAAGAATAAGAACAGGCACCATCATGTACGCACGGGATATTCCAAGGTGATCACCAAGGACACCTAATATGAAAGGTGCTAGACCAATAGCAAGACCGGCGGCAATGGAACTTCGGGCGATCGCTAAATCTGGCTTGTTATCACTCAATGTAATGAGTCGCACTGATGAAAGACTAAATTGAGTTGAGATTCCTAGTCCGACACCAAAGAGTGCAATAAGAGAACCAATGAGATTATGAGAGAGCCAGAAAATCATAAAACTAATAAGTTGTAGCGTGATCGCAGCAGCCAGCTGATGATCAACTGCAAGCTTCTTGAGGACAATTCCTCCATACCAGCGCCCAATTGCCATTCCAGAACCGACTGCAACAATACAAATTGTTGATACAGCGGCGGTTGAACCTACGCGCTCACGAAGCAGCGCTGCAGACCAGAATGTAATTGCAAACTCACTTGAAATACTGCAGAAGAAGCCAAAGAATGCAATCCAGTAGTGGCGAGGAAGTTTGCCGCGCTGAGGTCCATCTTCATGGGGAACGTGTAACTCAGCGTTTTTGTCACGAGAAACAAAATAGGTAATGAGAGCAATAGGTAAGGGAAGCAGTAGTCCCCAACGCCAACTAATAGTTGTGCCAGCAAGAATTCCGACGATAAGCGTTCCCATCACGTACCCAGCTGAGCCAATTGCATTTGTTTGAGGAATTGCAAGGGCTGCTGCGCTTTTATAGTGCTGCGCAAGAATTGTCACCATATTGCTAATAATTGTTGAAGTACCAAAGCCAGTTAAAAATGTAGCAAATAATGTAAAGCCAATTCCTGGGCCAAGCACAAACATCAGTACCCCGACAGAGAAGATATTCACACCTATCCACGTAGTTTTGATACGCCCATATTTGTGGACAAGATGCGGAACTGAAAATCCGGCGATAATTGCAGCAATTCCCATAGCAGTACCGTGTAAACCTGCAACTGTGAGTGAAGTTCCTTGATCTGCACGAAGCAATGGTTGCGCAGGACTAAATCCACCCAAGTAATAGTTGATAACAATTGCTTGAGCACCGATGGTCCAAAAGACCTTATCGCGCTTGAAGGAAAGTGGCATGAACTATTTAGAGTGCTGCAACAACGAAGTCAATTGAAGCCGTAAGTGCATCGATATCACTTGGCTCAACTGCAGGGAACATACCGACGCGAAGCTGGTTCTTTCCTAGTTTGCGGTATGGCTCTGTATCTACAATTCCATTTGCACGAAGTGCTGCAGCAACCTTGGTTGCATCGATGGAATCATCAAAATTGATTGTTCCAACTACATTTGACCGCATTGCTGGATCAGTTACAAATGGTGTTGTGTATGAAGTCTTTTCAGCCCATGCATAGAGCTTTGATGCAGATTGCGCGCTACGTCCGGCAGCAAATGAAAGTCCACCATTGCTATTCATCCACTCAATCTGTTCTGCAAGCAAAATAATTGTGGCAAGTGCTGGAGTGTTATATGTCTGATCAAGTCGTGAATTCTCAATTGCAATTCCAAGGTCAAAAAATGCTGGAACCCAACGCTTATCAGCCTTGATTTTTTCAGCGCGGGCAATAGCGGCAGGGCTCATGATTGCGATCCAGAGTCCACCATCGGATGCAAAAGATTTCTGTGGTGCAAAGTAATAGGTATCGCATTGATTCATATCAACACTGAGTCCACCAGCAGCACTTGTTGCATCGACTAGGACGATTGCACCCTCTGTACCCGCAGGGCGAATGATTGGCATTGAAACACCAGTGCTTGTTTCGTTATGAGTCAGCGCGTAAGTATCGATTCCTGCTTCAGCTACTGCAGCAGGATGTGTTCCTGGCTCAGATTTGATAACTGTTGGATCACCAAGGAATGGAGCTTCTGCCGCAGCTATTGCAAACTTAGAAGAGAATTCTCCAAAAACTAAATGTTGTGAACGCTTTTCAATTAAACCAAATGTTGCGATATCCCAAAACGCAGTTGAGCCACCATTGCCAAGAATGACTTCATAACCTTCTGGCAGTGAGAAGAGTGATGAGAGCCCTTCGCGAACATTGTGAACAACGTTTTTCACAGGCTTTTGTCTGTGTGATGTTCCAAGTATTGATGCGCCACTTTGACTCAGTGCACTCAGTGCTTCAGGGCGAATCTTTGAAGGGCCACAACCAAAACGACCATCTTTTGGTTTGATGTTATCTGGGATCTTTATATCGTTGCTCACGCCCATAGCCTAAGGGTAGTAACGAGTGATTACCCAATTAGCAGAACTGTTATCCCGCTCATAGCGCAATCGATCATGCAATCTCGAGTATCGACCTTGCCAGAATTCAATCGACAATGGAGTAACGCGATACCCACCCCAATGCGGTGGGACTGGAACGGTAGTTCCCTCGGGCCATTTTTGCGCAGCACCAACAAAACGTTGTTCAAGTTCTTCGCGCGAGGAAAGCGGCGAGGATTGATGACTTGCCCACGCACCAATTTGGCTAGACCATGGACGCGTTGCAAAGTAGTCTGCAGATTCTTGCGCACTTATTTTTTCAGTTACTCCACTAATTGCAACTTGTCGCTCCATTACAAACCAAGGAAATAGGAGTGCAACATTGTGGTTGAGTTCAATAGCGCGTGCTTTTCGCGAAGAGTAATTTGTGAAGAATGTAAATCCACCCTCTGAAATATCTTTGAGCAAAACGGTGCGAGTACTGATTTGATCGCCATCATCTACGGTTGAAAGCACCATCGCATTGGCTTCAACAATTGCAGGAATAGAGGCAGCCTCGGCTAACCATTGTGAGAATGCGACAAATGGATCCTCGGGGAGTGACTCCAAACCAGCCTCGCCATAGGAGCGGCGCATTGCGCGGATAGCATCTCGGTCTAAGGGGTTCTCTTCCATGGATGTATCTAACGTCACTTTGGCCTTGGCGTCATCTTCAATTCCAAGTGGTTATGACCACACCGCAAATAGGTGCAGAATTAGGCTCGTACTTACAAATAAAGGAGCACAGCGTGTCTGATGATTTCAAGCCAGGTTTAGAAGGTGTCATTGCTTTTGAATCAGAGATAGCTGAACCAGATAAAGAAGGTAGTGCGCTTCGCTACCGCGGCGTTGATATCGATGACCTAGTAGGTCGTGTTTCATTTGGAAACGTATGGGGATTACTAGTCGATGACGAATTCAATCCTGGTCTTCCAAATGCAGAAAAGTTTCCACTCCCAGTGCACTCAGGTGATGTTCGCGTAGATGTGCAGGCAGCAATTTCAATGCTTGCACCAGCGTGGGGATTCAAACCACTTCTCGATATTGATGATGCTGAAGCACGTAGCAACTTAGCGCGCGCATCCGTGATGGTTCTTTCTTATTTAGCACAAGCTGCTCGCGGAATTTATGCACCAGCAGTTCCAGAATCTGAAATTGATAAAGCACACACAGTTGTAGAGCGAATGATGATTCGCTGGCGCGGTGAACCAGATCCAGCACACGTTCGCGCAATTGATGCTTACTTTGTATCTGCTGCAGAGCACGGAATGAATGCATCAACATTTACTGCTCGAGTTATTGCATCAACAGGTGCCGATGTTGCAGCTGCACTCTCGGGTGCAATCGGTGCGATGTCAGGCCCACTTCACGGCGGTGCGCCATCGCGTGTATTGCACATGATTGAAGAAGTAGAAAAGTCTGGCGATGCAACTGCATACGTCAAGGGTTTGCTAGATCGTAAAGAGCGTTTGATGGGATTTGGACACCGCGTGTATCGCGCCGAAGATCCACGCGCTCGCACACTACGTCGCACCGCTAAAGAATTGAATGCACCACGTTATGCAGTTGCAGAAGCACTGGAGAAGGCAGCCCTGAAAGAACTTCACGAGCGCCAACCAGATCGTGTTCTAGAAACCAACGTTGAGTTCTGGGCTGCGATTATTTTGGATTTCGCAGAAGTGCCTTCACACCTATTTACTTCAATGTTTACTGCTGCGCGCACTGCTGGTTGGTCTGCACATATCTTGGAGCAAAAGCGCACAGGACGTTTGATTCGTCCATCCGCTCGCTACGTTGGCAAGGCACCTCGCAAGCCTGAAGATGTACAGGGTTGGGATGCAACAGTGGAGCAGCTACACCGCTAATTTCTAAAGTGCTATATCTGATTCGAAATGATTGAATCAGCCATGGCAAAAGAGGCACGTAGCATTCTCTGGTTTCGCAGAGACCTGCGTATTTCTGATCATCCCGCACTCCTTGCAGCAATTGATGCTGGCGAAGAAATTATTCCTGTCTTTATTTTAGATAAATCACTGATCAAAACTGCTGGAAGTAAGCGCCTTGCATATCTAGGTCAATCATTGCGCGCCCTCGATGAATCACTAGGTGGGGCGCTACATGTCATTAGTGGTGATTACATTGAAGTACTCAAAGATTTAATGAAGCGATATAACGCAACTTCGGTGCACGTCTCAGCAGAATATGAACCATACGGCGCAGCGCGTGATCAAAAGTGTGAAGATGTAGGTATTCCTCTTGTACGAACAGGAAGCCCTTATGCAGTTGCACCAGGACGAGTTCGCAAACCAAGTGATGCAACTCCGTACCGTGTGTACACACCATTTTATAAAGCATGGTGCGCACATGGCTGGCGCAAACCTGCGACTACACCAAAAGTAATTCCTGCAATTGTGCCTGAAGGTTTTGCACGCGAATTTCCTGATTGGCAATTACCCGTAGGCGCAGTCATAACTGAAGCAGGTGAAAAAGCTGCGCTGAAAAGATTCAAACAATTCCAAGCTAAAGCACTTGATACCTATGATGAAGATCGAAATATGGCTGGCATTGATGGCACAAGCAAGATGAGTGCTCCTTTGAAATGGGGCGAGGTGCATCCACGTACTTTGCTTGCAGAGTTAGGTGAGAGCAAAGCCCACGATGTTTTTAGAAAAGAGATTGCTTGGCGTGAGTTTTATGCCGATATTCTTTTTCATAATCCACATACAGAATCTGAGTATTACGCACCAAAGTTTGCGCAGATGCGTTACGACGAACCAGGTAAGAAATTCACTGCATGGTGTGAAGGCAAGACTGGCTACCCATTTGTAGATGCTGCGATGCGCCAGTTACTTCACGAGGGGTGGATGCATAATCGAACCCGAATGGTTGTCGCGTCATTTCTAGTAAAAGACTTGCATCTGGAATGGCAACATGGCGCAAATTTCTTTATGGAACACCTTGTTGATTTTGATGTTGCATCGAATTCTCATGGCTGGCAATGGACAGCAGGATGCGGCACAGATGCATCCCCGTATTATCGAATCTTCAATCCAATTGAGCAAGGTAAGCGCTTTGATCCCAATGGTGATTACATCCGAAAATATGTACCAGAACTTGAACATCTATCTGCTGATGAAATACACGAGCCTTGGCTTGCTCCAACAGCATATGACAATGGTTATATGCAAAGAATTGTTGATCATGCCGCCGAGCGCTTGGAATCACTTGCACGCCTTGAAGAGATAAAAACTACCTAACCAGCAAAGACGCCAATTCCCTCACGCTTTGCTTGGTACATCGCTAAATCTGCTCTGCGTAATAAATCTTGTGAACCATCATTTGTAATGTGTCCAATACTTACACCAATGTGGATAGTTTCTCCTTGAATAAGAAATGGATAACTCAGTGTTGCGTGCAGCGCTAAAGCAACTTCCATTGTGTGTTCGTAACCTCCGGAAACTATTACTCCAAATTCATCGCCTCCAAGACGCGCTAAGAGTGCATCATTAGGGAGCGCCCTACTGAAGCGCCCTGCTACTTGCTGCAGAACAATGTCACCAATTTCATGGCCATGACTATCATTTATCGGTTTGAAACCATCGAGATCTAGCAGAAGTAATGCACCGTCTTTATCAGTAAAAATTGCAAGTTCCCCAATCAATTTACGACGATTTGGTAATCCAGTAAGTTCATCGGTTCGAGCGAGAATTCTCTCCTCACCAATAGCGCGCGCTTCTTTCAAGGCAATAGTCATTCGGAAAAATGCGAGTAACAGAGTCGCAATCGTTGGAAAGAGAATAAAGCTTGGGAAGTAACCCGGGTTGAGGGCAACTATTGCCAATAGGGTAGCGCTAAGAAAGACTGAAATTGTTATCATGATTGGGTTCACGCTCTTCTGTGAATCAATTACATCTCCTTTATGCCACAACGATTCACCGATAAGTACCATTGCAATCAACCAACCATTATCTACAAAAGAACCAAAGCGATATGTTCCATTAACGCTTTGCCATAGAAAGTAAAAATCGGAAAGAGTAAATACAAAAATCCCAAGTGCCAAGAAGGCACTTCTCTTTCCTCGCAATTGAGTAAGAAATGATGTCCCGACAACAGTAATGAGTACTAAGTCGGCTACTGGAAAACATATCGAAAAGAAAGTTGAGACTAAATCACCATTGAAGCGAGGAAGTACTGGCTTTATCAGAAATGCAGTAACGAGAGAACTCAAACCTAATCCGATAATGGAGGCATCCATTACTTCGAGAGAAGATAATTTCTTCTTTGGCGAAGAGATCCTTGGTAATCCGATGAGGGCAAATGGGTAAAAAAGAAGGTAAAAAGTATTTGCAATTATTTGCGAATGAGAAGAGAGATCATAAAAGGAGGAAATACTCGATATCAGAGAACCTAATCCCCACAGAGTAAAAGCAATTGAGATAGAAATGATTGCAATCTGATTAGATTTACTAAAATTTCTAGCAATAAGTAAAACTGTAATTATTACAACAAAGTTGTATAAAAATATTTCATTGATTGCAACCGGGGAGCCAGAGATTTGTCCAGTAACAAGATGGAGAAGTATGAGAATAGGAAGAGAGAGCCTGAGTAATTTTTGCTCTTTCACCTACCCCAGTAAATTACTTTTTCTTATCTCTAAGAATAGGGACAACCTAAGGATTAGTAGCCTTTGCTACAGATCAATTTTGTCATTGCAAGGCCATCTTTTACCTCGCTCTGAGCATTTGTGTATTGGGCAAGTGCTTGTCCGCGATACGTTGTCTGGCGAGTCAATGCGCGTTGGTAAATGGTTCCACCTGAGCCAGCAATTGCCTTCTCCCAAGCTTTGATTGCTTCTTTCCACTTATCAATTGTTGCTTTGTTCTTCGCAAGATTTGCTGCATCTGCTTGGACGAGTGCAAGAGCTGCCTTTGCTTTATCTAATTCGACTTGATATTTCGGAATATCGAGTGCTGCATCTGCCATAGATTTTTGTGTTGCTGCAATTTCAAGGTCGAGTTTGGCAACAGTTGCTTCTGTTGAAGTCTTAATCTTTGGAAGATTTCCTTGCGCCTTCACATAGGAATTAGCAGTTGCAAGGCAATCAGTTGAAAGCCATGTCAATTTTGAATTCTTGACTGTTGGATTCTTTGCACACTTGTAGGTGCCATTACTTGTCTTTGAGGTTGCACCTGACTTTGTGCAAGGCGTGCCATTACTGATCTTTACAGCAGCACTTGCAGGAACTGCAGTGACTACACCAGCTACTAGAAGACCAGCGATTGATGAAATAGCAATCTTGCGAAACATCTAAAACCTCCATTGATTATCTGACAATGGTAGCCAAGGCTTGCGGATAATTGCGGGATAAACTTGGCCATACCGCTGTGAAATTTATGTGAATTGATGCCCTAGCGCCTCTGTCTGGCTCGAATATTGATTCCCAGTTTTCGCACAATAGGGCGTGGAGAGAAACGCGCAAAGGTACTCAACAATAGGTATTGCCATCCCGGAACAGATATCGCTTTACCCGCCTGGCTATCACTCCATGCTTTTTTTGCCACCACATCGGATGTGAGCCACATGAATTCGGGAAGCGATGACATTTTCATTTTCCCACGCTGATGAAATTCAGTATGTGTAAAACCTGGGCACAGTGCCATAACTTTGATATTTGTTTTTGATAATTCCATATGAATGGATTCAGATAATACGGTGAGATATGACTTTGAAGCGCTGTATGTTCCTCCAGCTATCCAACTTGCAACGGATGAAACATTAATAATTGTTCCCGAATTTCGTTCCTTCATCTTAGGCAGCACTACATGCATGCAACGCATTGGAGCGCGCACGAGTACATTCAATAATTCTTCTTCAGCGACTATCGAGCTAGTTGTAAATGCATACTTGATACCAAAACCAGCATTATTTACAAGTACTTCAATCTGATTGTGTTCCAAATATTGCTCGACAATTGCACACCCAGAGTCTAAAGATAAATCTGCCTGGATTACAGCAGTCTCAACCTGGTAGGTACTTCTCAAAAATTCTGCGCGTTCAAGCAAGCGTGCGTGATCGCGAGCAACAAGGACAATATTGAAACCTTGTGATGCAAGTAAGCGCGTAAAACTTTCACCGATACCTGCTGTAGCCCCTGTAACTAATGCCCATTTTCTCATGGTGCTACTTTATCAATGCGTAATTCTCCAATAGCGCCTACAGGCACGACTGGTTTATTTGGTTTGATAAATGGAATTCGAAGATATTTCTCATTTTGGATAGGACGCTCATCTTTCTCGCCCTTATTAGGCCACATTGAAAATGCACGTTCAGCTTGTGCAGTAATGGTCAGCGATGGATTGACTCCAAGATTTGCTGTAATCGTTGAGCCATCTACTACATGCAAGGTCGGATAGTTATAGACGCGATGATAGGGATCAATAACACCATTCTTTTCATCAGTTCCGATTACACATCCACCGACAAAGTGGGCGGTAAATGGCGCACCAATGAGGTCACCAACGTTTCCGCCAGCGATACCGCCATAATTCTTAGCTACACGTTTGACCGTCTCGTTTGCCGCAGGAATATATGTTGCATTGGGATGCTGCGAATCATTGCGTGATGTGAGTTTGAATCCAAATATTCCGCGTTTACCGCTGACTTTTATGGATGAGTCAACATTTTGCATAACGAGTGCAATTACTGTGCGCTCACTCCATTTACGAACATTCAAGATAGTTACAAAGAGTGATGGCTTTGCTAAGAATTGCTGCATCCAGTGTTTACGGCGTGCTTGAGAAGTCCAGCCATCGGTAAGGAGCGTTTGCAATAGCCCCATTGAGTTACTGCCTTTACCGTAGCGAACAGGCTCCACATGAGTATCTGGAGCAGGATAGAAGGATGAAGTAATTGCAGCACCACGACTAAAATCAATTTTTGTTGTTGGCATTATTGCACCGGTGAGCGCTTCGCTATTTGTTCGCGATAAGTTGCCAAGAAAATCAGAGATCTTTGGCAGCGTTGTCGCTTTGAACTTATGCATTAGTTTCTGGGTGTTATAAGTACCAGCAGCAATAACGACATCGTGTGCATGAAAAGTTGCTCCCCTCGAACCAAAGGAATCATTTGTCTTCTTTGTAGTTATCTTCCATTGTCCATCTTTGAGTTGCTCAACTTTTGTTGCTGTTGTCATTGGAAAAACCTGTGCGCCCGCTTTTTCAGCTAGGCCTAAATAATTCTTAGGCAAGGTGTTCTTTGCATTATGGCGACAGCCAGTCATGCAGCTTCCACAGTTTGTACACCCTGCACGCGCAGGTCCGACACCGCCAAAGTAGGGATCAGCGCTTTCAACGCCTTCGCCTTTACCAAAGTGAATACCTAAAGGTGCGAGTGTAAATGTGTGGCCTACACCCATCTCTTCGGCAACTTCTTTCATTGCTTGATCACTAGGGGAGAAGTATGGATTGAGTTCAACTCCCAACATGCGCCTAGCTAAATCGTAATAAGGCGTAAGTTCTGATTTCCAATCAGTGATGGATTTCCATTGTGGGTCATTGAAGTATTTATCATCTGGTTGATACAAAGTATTTGCATAGACAAGGGAACCACCACCAACTCCTGCACCTGCCAAGATAAGGACATCCGGTAGTGCATGAATTCTTTGAATTCCATAGAAACCCATCGCTGGCGCAAAGAGGAATTTGCGCAATCGCCATGAAGTCTTTGGAAAATCTTTATCCTCAAAGCGACGCCCTGCTTCTAGGACTGCTACCGAATAACCTTTTTCGCGAAGACGAAGTGCTGCAACAGATCCACCAAAGCCTGAGCCTATTACGACAACATCGAATTCATTTTTAGGCATGTAAATCGGAACTATCTTCTTCGCGGATTTCCCACGTAGTTCCATAATCACTTAGTAAATCTAAGAAAGGTTTTGCATCAAACCATTCGGGACCACTCACTCCTTCAGGCACCCATATACCTTTGTGAATCAACTCCATTGCAATAACTGGATTAATTGCTGTCTGCCAGACAACTGCTTGATCACCATAATTCGTCATAGACCATTCGTTATCCACAACGTTATAGATGTAGCAGGCGTAGGGCTTACCTTTTTTGTCGAGCCCGCGAACAAGTGCACCGGCGCATGTTTTACCTTTCATACGCGATCCCAGTGTTGCCGGATCAGGAAGTGATGCGGCTAGCAAATCACGAGGTGAAACAGAAATACCTTGAACATCGACATGTTCCTTGCGATCTAATCCCAACATATGAATTGTTTTTAGCGTTGTAATAAACTGCGCACCAAGACCATATTTGAAATTTACCTTCTTCGCTTCAATTTTCTGTGGAATCAAGACAACTTCTTCGTGCTCAACATTGACGCATTCAACTGGCCCGATTCCTTCTGGGAAATCAAAGACTTCAATTTCGCTAAATGGCGCTGTCGTGTACCAACCGCGACCATCTTCCCAAACAATAGGCGGATTGAGACACTCTTCAATAGTTGTCCAAATTGAAAAAGATGGAGCAAAGTTGTGGCCCTCGACAGTGATATTTGAACCGTCCAAAATTGTTATTGAATCAATTCGGCTAAAGAGATGATCAGAGGCATAACGCGCAAAGACATCGCTCATCCCAGGTTCAATTCCCATTCCAACCATTGCATAAATCTTGCGTTCCGCCCAATTCCAGTCACGTGCGAATTGTTCGTCACCTAACTTCACACCAGTTTCAGTATTTGGGTAATGAGGATGTGGCCGTGATAACGACATCGCCATATCCATATAATTAGTATTTTCGATTTCGCATGCAAGAAAAATTGGCATAACAAAGCGAGGATCGACAGCATTGATAACGATGTCAGGCTTTGCCTTGCGTATCAGCGCCCTTATATCTTCGAGTTCAGCTGCGTTGACTTCAGCTGCAGAGAATCGAGAGTCATTGACTCGAGTTACAGCTTGTTCAGCACGTGATAGTTCTCGATCAGCAATAACCATCGAAGTAATAAATGATCTTCGGGATGCAATATTTACTATTGCCCGACCTACGCCACCAGCGCCAATAACCAGCGCTTTCATTGTTGGCCTCTCATGAGGGAATTACTCCATCTTCTTAGGTTTATAACCCTATTCCGTTGGAAAATTATTGGCAACAGCTGATATCTGAGAAGATACGCACTCAACATCAGTCCCCGTAGCTCAGTGGATAGAGCAACCGCCTCCTAAGCGGTAGGTCGCAGGTTCAACTCCCGCCGGGGACACTTACGAAAAGATAATTGTTCGCTTGCCGACAAGAAATATTCGGTCTTCAGAATAAAGTTTTACTGCCTTTGCAAGTACGCGTCTTTCAATATCTCGTCCAATTGCCAATAAATCCTCGGCGGTTGAAGAGTGAGATACATGTGCAACATCTTGTTCAATGATTGGGCCTTCATCTAATTCATCGGTAACAAAGTGCGCAGTAGCTCCGATGATCTTTACGCCGCGATCGTGAGCTTGGTGATAAGGCTTGGCACCTTTGAATCCTGGCAAGAAGCTATGGTGAATATTGATAATTTTGCCTGGCATTTGGTTGCAGAAATTCTTAGAAAGAACTTGCATGTAACGAGCAAGAACAACGAAATCTATTTTGAGTTCTGCAATTTTTGCAAGAATTGCTTTCTCTTGTTCGCTCTTGTTCTCAACGCTTACCGGCAGGTGAAGAAAGGCAATTCCGTGGGATTCAACTAAATCTTTGAGCCCTATGTGGTTTGAAACAACTAATGGGATATCAATATGTAATTCACCGAGTTCAAACAAGTAGAGAAGATCTCGAAGACAATGGCTCTCTTTTGTTACCAAAATAAGTGCGCGAGGTTTTTGGTTTGTGGGACGAATTGATAAAGAGGGGGAGAAACGAGAGAGCTCTTTATCCAAAGAATCATGAGCCGCCTTTTCGCCTCGTGATGTTTCAAAGCGAGTGCGCATAACAAATGTTTTTGTTGTCGGATCAGTAAATTGCTGATTCTCAATGATGTTGCCACCGCAATTGAGAATCGCCGTTGTCATTGCATGCACGATGCCTGGCTGGTCAGCGCATTGCAGAGTTGCTAGAAGATCCATGACGCTAGGGTAGAGGAAACTAGTGCTTGAGCGTAAATCGTCGCATTGATTTAGGAGCCCACCAGTTACGTTCTCCAAATAGTCGCATTAGAGCAGGGACTAGTAGCGCACGAACGATTGTTGCATCAAGTAGAACTGCTAATGCCACACCGAATCCGAGCATTTTGATAGATGTAACACCACTAGTGACGAATGCTCCAAAGACAACTGCGAGTAATAGCGCGGCTGCTGTAATGATTCGTGCTGAGCGCTGAAGTCCCGTTGCCACTGCTTCAATATTACTTTTTCCAGCAAGGTGTTCTTCGCGAATGCGAGATAGCAAAAATATTTCATAATCCATTGATAAACCAAAGACAACGACGGCAACTAGGATGCTCGAGCCTGTATCGAGAGTTCCCGTTACGGTGAAATCACCAACAAGCCATTTGAGATGGCCATCTATAAATATCCATGTAATTGCACCTAATGTTGCAAGCAAGGAGAGGGCATTGAGTAGTACTGCCTTTATCGGCAAGATTATTGATCCAGTAAAGATAAAGATGAGAATCAAAACGCTGAGTGCTACCCAACCAAGTGCCCATGGCAAGGTGCGTGCAATTCCATCTTGCGAGTCGGTGAAGTCTGCAGCGGTTCCACCAATAAGAATTCCCTCTGGTTTTTCTAGCGCTCTAATAGAGCGTATAAGTTCTTCAGCTGCAGGTGTACGCGAACTAATTGATGGAATCACCTGTACTCGGATGTCGCTTCCGTAGACTTCTGGTGCACCAATTCTTGCAATTCCTTCAACACGTAAAACTTGATTTAGGTAAGTTTGTAATTCTGCTTCCTTACCTACGCCATCCGGGAATACAACTTCAATGGGACTACCTTCATATGATGTGAAGCGATCAGTGATTACTTGTCCCGCGATTGCAGAAGGATGAGATGCAGGAAGTACTCGTGAATCAATTTGAGCAAATGCAATATTTGTAACAGGTGCTGCAAGGATTGCAAGAAGCGCCAAGGAACCCACAGAAACAATTACTGGACGCTTCATTACATTTCGAGCAGTATGTGCCCAACGACCATCTTCTTTAGGTGTTATTCCACTCTTGCGAACTACACCTTTATCAATCTTTTCACCGACAATTGCTAGAAGAGCAGGCAATGCAATAAGCGCTCCTAGAACTGCAATTGTAACTACTGAAACACCGGCCATTCCAAAAGATTTGAGAAAGTTCAGTGGGAAAAGAAGTAGTGATGCAAGCGTTACAAGAACTGTTAGACCTGAGTAGAAGACCGTTCTTCCAGCTGTCGCAACTGTTTCGATGACGGAATCTTCTACACTCTTGCCGTGATGCAATTCTTCTCTAAATCGATTAACCATCAGTAGCGCGTAATCAATACCGAGTCCCATTCCTAAACCTGTGACGAGATTGAGAGCAAAGACACTCACATTGGTAAATAAAGAGAATATGAAGATCAGTAGGAATGACCCAAGAATTGCACTGATTCCAATAACAAGTGGCATTGCCGAGGCGACGAGTGCGCCAAATACAAATGCAAGTAGCACAAAGGTCAATGGGATAGCAATCGACTCTGCAAGCTTCAAATCTTTTCCAATTTTCTCATTGATGGAATTAGTTATTACTCCACCACCAGATGCATAGATTGTGAGTTGGCCTTTCTTACCTTCAAACTTCTCTTGGATTTCTGCACCAATTGATCCGTAAGTTTTAAAATCATTTACCTCTATATCAGCGTAGACAAAAAGATAGGCGGCCTTAGAATCATTTGACTTCAAACTTGGTGCACCACCACTTGACCAGTATGAAATGGTTCTTGAGACACCAGAGACTGTAGAAACTCTATTTTCAAGTGCTTGTGCGGCGCTAGCAATCTCTGGATCTGCAATATCTAAATTTCCAGAATCAATAACCAAAATAGCAACAGGCTCTTGAACTTTGAACTTTTCGCTCAGATATGTTGCAGCCTCTGCTGATTCGCTCCCTAAATCTGAATATCCACCAGTATCGAGTTTTCCGAATGCGAGGGAACCGACGCCACCTGCGGCAATAATTCCAATAAGAAAAAGAGTCAGCACGCCTTTGCGACGCTTGACAATGAATCTGCCTAAAGATTCAAACATTGTGATACTCCTAATTAGTTATTTGAGCGATAGAATTAGTGCCATGAGCGATATTTTTCAAAAAGTTACTTCAGATGAGATTGACCCTGAAGAGAGCGTTGAACAAAATCGCCGCGACGAAGAAATTAAGTTAGATAAGCCCCCACACCACCAGGATTAGTCTGCAGCTGGCGCAGGTGTTGGCGCCGGTGCTGGAGTGCTTGCAGGAACACTTGCTGAACTCTTTGATACTGAATCTGTTTTATAAAAACCAGAACCCTTAAAGACCACTCCTACTGCGGAATAAATCTTGCGTACTTCGCCATTGCACTCAGGGCAATGCGTCAGCGATGCCTCTTCAAATGTTTGAAAAGCCTCAAATTCGTGGGCACAGGTATTGCATGCATATTGATATGTAGGCATGACCTGCTCCATTCATTCGGTGGTAGCCCTCGCGGGGTACTCGGGGTAGAAGTAAAGTGTAAAGAAGTGAGACGATAGAGGGAAATCTGGAGAGGAAATAAGATGAAATTTGGCAAGGCACAAGCACTTATTGCGGGTTTTACTCTCTCGCTCTTCACTTTGATTCCAGCCCAAGCAAATTCTTTAGTAGCAACTTCACCTATTAGTGGATCTACTACAACAACTGCTCCTACTTCAGTCACAGTTACTGCTCAGATTGCATTACTTGATGAAGGCAATGAGATTACTGTCACTGACCCTGCAGGAAATCGTGTCGATGATGGAACTATCACCGTCGATCAAATGAGTGTCAGCGTTGGACTTCGTGCATTAGTTGATGCAGGAATTTATAGAGTCAGTTACATATTACTCACTGATGGAGAAGATCCACTTGAGGGAAGCTTCACATTTAATTTTTCATCACCCAGTGTCATTGAACCAGCTCCTGAACCCGCACCAACTCAGAGTCCGCAGAGTGCTGGAAGTAGTTGGGGGACAAATGTTTTTGTTATATCACTGTTGGTGCTCGCCTTTTTAGTACTAGTTGGTCTTTCGCTCTATGCCAGAAAGTTATTCAAGAATAGATGACAGATCCACTTATCAGTGCAGGTGTAACTTTTAGTAAATTTCTCAACATCTCAGCAAGTTTTGCTGTTGTTGGAACGCTATTGGCGATGGCATTTCTACTGCTAGATACAGAAGGAAAACTTTCAACTTCAGGAGAAAAACTTCGCTCACTTCTTCAGATATCAGCAATTTTTTGGATTATTGGAAATATTGGAACCATTATTTTTACTTTAGCTAATATTTTGGGTCAGTCTTTTACCGCAGCCCTTGACCCCACTGCTATGCGCTCTTTTCTTACTCAAGTAACGCTGGGCCAATATTTTTTATTTCAAACGGTAATTTCTATAACTGTTCTACTATCGGCAAAGAAAATCCAAAGAATAAATACAACAATTTCATTATTGGCACTCTCAATAATTGGAATTATTACTCCGGTTTTCCAAAGCCATGCAGCCTCTAGTGGTTCTCATTCTCTGGCTATTGGCTCCCTTGTAGTTCATGTCGTCGGATTAGCGCTGTGGGTAGGTGGAATTTTTGCTCTTATCTTTATTGATTCGAAAGATCGAGTAATTGCTGTACCTCGTTTTAGTGTTTTAGCACTGTGGAGTGCGATTGCAGTTGTTATAAGTGGAAGCGCAAATGCTTGGGCACGCCTTGATTCCGTATCTGCTTGGCAAACAACATATGCTTTAGTCCTTATCGCCAAGATTGTTCTAACAATCGTGCTACTCGGAATGGGATATTTACATCGCAGGAACTTGAGTAAAAGCGCTGCAATCAATTGGGTTGCAATGGCACGGCTGATAATGGTCGAAGCATTCATTATGGTGAGCGCATTAGTACTGGGTGCATGGTTATCATCTAATGAAGCCCCAGCTCGAAACTCAGCAGAATCAACCCCCCCACCACCGACACTTTCTCGAATTCTATTTTCATACGAACCAGATGCTCTCATGATTGGACTTTTAGTATTAGCTGTTGCTCTCTATATAAAAGGAGTAATTGTCCTAACAAAACGTGGTGATAAATGGCCAGTGGGGCGAACAATTTCTTTTGCACTTGGAATTTCTGCTATTGATTTTGCTACAAGTGGAGGCTTGGGACTTTACGCGAACTTTGCCTTTTCTTATCACATGGCTGCTCATATGTTCCTTGGCATGATTGCTCCCATAGGAATTGTCTTAGGTGCACCAATAACTTTGGCACTAAGAACTTTGCCGCAAGGTAGAACATCAACTGAACGCGGAGTCAGGGGTTCATTAATCTCTGCCCTTCATTCTCGTGTGGGTCGCTTCTATACAAACCCACTTATCGCATTGGCAATCTTTGATGGTTCTTTATTTGCACTCTATTTCACTTCATTATTTGGTGGAATGATGCAGAGCCATGTGGGTCATTTCTTTATGAATTTCCATTTCATCATGGCAGGTACGCTCTTCTTTTATGTTGTTGTAGGTATAGATCCCAACCCTCGCAAGATTCCACACTTAGTAAAGATTGTGATTCTCTTTGCAGCAATGAGTATTCATGCATTTTTCTCGGTTGCCCTGATGTCAACCACAACTCTTATCGATCAAGGCTATTTTGCATCACTGAAAACCCCATGGCTTTTTGATTTACTTGCAGATCAAAATAAGGGAGGCGCAATAGGCTGGGCAATGGGGGAGATTCCAATACTTCTTGCACTTGTGGCAACATTTATTCAGTGGATGCGCGATGATTCACGCGAAGTAAAGCGAATTGATAAGAACACGGCTCGAATGGCGGCCATGGGTCAACCAGATGAATTAGCGCAATATAACCAGTATCTTTCGCAACTAGCTAAGAATGATAAGGATGTGCGTTGATGGATGCACTATTTGATTTACCGGATGAATATAAAGAATTGCGCAGTAGCGTTCGCGCGCTTGCAGAGAAAGAGATTGCACCACATGCGCGCGCAGTTGATGAAGATCATCGCTATCCACAAGAAGCAGCCAATGCACTTGCACGAGCAGGATTATCTGCAGCCCATGTTCCAACGCAATACGGTGGACAAGGCGCTGATGCATTAGGTGTAGTAATCATTATTGAAGAGATTGCAAGGGCGTGTGGCTCTTCTTCACTTATTCCTGCGGTAAATAAATTGGGCTCCTTGCCACTAATACTTGGAGGAAATGAGGAGCAGAAGAAGCGTTGGCTTACACCACTTGCTCAAGGTGCTGGATTTTCATACTGCCTATCTGAATCGGATGCAGGATCTGATGCATCTGCACTTCGTACAAAAGTTGAACGCAAGGGTGATACTTGGATTTTGAATGGAAGTAAAAAATGGATTTCAAATGCAGGTATCTCAGATTTTTATACAGTTATTGCACAAGGTGATTCTTCACTGGGCTCAAAAGGAATCACAGCATTTATAGTTGAAAAATCTGATCCAGGAGTTTCATTTGGTGCACCAGAGAAGAAGATGGGATTTAGAGGTTCACCGACCTGCGAGGTTTATTTCGATGGTGTTGTGCTCAATGATGATCGTCGAATAAGTGCAGTGGGTGAAGGATTTTCATTAGCTATGGATACTTTAGATCACACTCGCATAACAATTGCAGCCCAAGCATTGGGCCTTGCCCAAGGCGCATTAGATGTGGCAACAAAATATTCGCATGAACGTAAGCAATTTGGAAAAGAGATTTTTGATTTTCAAGCAATCCAATTTATGTTGGCTGATATGGCTATGAATATTGCAGCAGCGCGCCAACTCACATATGCAGCAGCAGTAAAGAGCGAACGAGGTGAAAAGGATCTGAGATTCTTCTCAGCAGCCAGTAAATGTTTTGCAAGTGATGTATCTATGAAAGTTACCCAAGATGCAATTCAAGTACTAGGTGGATACGGATACGTATCGGATTATCCTGTGGAGCGTATGATGCGAGACGCAAAGTTAACGCAAATTTATGAAGGTACAAACCAAATTCAAAGAATTGTAATGGCTCGAAATCTTCCTAACTAAATCGATATAGCTTTTCTGGAGTCAAAGCCGCCTTAATCTTTATATCCAGTGGTTCCCTTGGTAGCGCTATAGATGAATATTCGTTGGAATAAATAAGTGCAATCGTGAAAGCATCTATCGAAGCAAGTGCACGATCGTAGAACCCTTTACCTTTTCCTAATCGATTTCCAGTATGGTCGATGGCCAGTGCAGGAACAATCACAGAATCAATGTGAGATAAGTTGGTAAATATCTCACCGGTTGGTTCGTAGATTCCATTGATTTTTTCGACTTCGGCAAGATCTCCATCCCAGAAGCGCCACTCTAATTCTGTGCCATTGATACGAGGTAGAAGTACCCTCATTCCAAGGGCTATCAATTTTTTATTTATTTCATTGGTATTAGGTTCACCACCATAGGAAAAATAGGAAGCAATAATTTTTGAACTAGAAATTTCGGGAATCTCGAGTACCTTATCGAATGAATCATTCTCTCTATTTTCCAAACGAAGCTGACGATAGTGCTCGCGAAGAGTGGCCTTCTCGTCATTCGTGTTCATCGAAATCCCCTATAAATATGTGTGGAACAAGTAAGGTGTGATTATGACAGAGCAGACAAGAGTAGATGAGTTCCTTACATCCCTACTTGGCATCTGCGCTCCACTTGACTCCTTTGAGATGCCATTACTTGATGCTCATGGAGCAACGCTGGCCACAGATATTTATGCCGGCGAACGCTTAGTTATGCGAGCGGGAAGTCGAATTAGATCTACTCAAATTGGACTAGCAGCATCCATTGGGCGTGATCGCCTACCTACTCGTCCACATCCACGAGTTGTTGTGCTCTCGGCTGGCCCAGATCTAGTTGAACCTGGAAATTCTTTAGTAGATGACGAAGAGTATGAAACAAATTCTTGGCTACTTACTACAGCAGTTCGTGAAGTTGGTGCTGTGGCTTATCGAGTTCATTCAATTCCAGATGATGAAGAGCAATTACGCAAAGTTATTGAAGACCAGTTAGTGCGAGCAGATCTGATCATTGTTAGCGGAGAACGCCAGGATGATTCTTTTGATTTGATTACACGAACTCTCTCTCAATTAGGTGAGATAACTATTGTGGATATGGCAATCGAATCGAGCGGGCGTCACAATTTCGGTCAGATTGGCCCTGATAAGACGCCAGTTGTCACTCTGCCAGGAGATCCAATTGCGGCATATATTTCTTTTGAATTATTTGTGCGTCCCATGATTCGCACCATGTTAGGCGCTGCAACGATTCATCGCCCGAGTGTGAAAGCAAAACTTGAACGAGGCGTGAGCTCAACATCAGGAAAGCATTCTTACCTTCGAGCTATTTTGTCAGAAGATGGTAAATCAGTTCTAGCCCTTCCTGATCAAGAGGAAATCACAACTCTCTCTGATGCAAATTGTTTTATAGCCTTGAGTGAAAAAGATTCTGAAATGAAGGCCGGAACCCAAGTCAGCGTTGTTGTTCTTGAACGACGCTACATCTAGCAGGTAGTGATACCCAATGTCTGCACAGTGGCCAGTTATTCTCACAAATAAAGAGATAAAACTTCGCCCACTTCGCTTTAGAGATCGCAAGCAATGGCATTCAGTGAGGGCGCAGAATCGAGAATGGCTTACTCCTTGGGAGGCTACTATCCCGGTTTTGCCAGAAAAATTTGGCGGGCCAGAGTTATTGTCAGAGCTACCCTCTTTTTACCAGATGGTGCGTACCTTCAACCGTGAGGGAAGGCATGAACGCTCTTTTTCATTTGCAATATTCCATGGAAAAACACTTATTGGTCAGATTTCATTAGGTGGCGTTATTTACGGAGCAATGCGAGCAGGTCACATTGGATATTGGATTGATCGCCACTACGCCAACAAGGGTTACACAACTCAAGCGGTAGAGATGCTTACAAACTATGCCTTTAGAGAGTTAGCGCTGCATCGTGTGGAAATTAATCTTCGACCAGAAAATGTGGCATCTCGTCGAGTTGCAGAAAAAGCTGGATACGTATTAGAGGGAGAGCGTCCTCGTTACTTACATATCGATGGCGGATGGCGCGACCATATATCTTTTGTGAAGGAAAATCCTGCCCTGAAGTAGTGCCGATATCCAAGGAATTGAGCGCGACCACTTGTATCTTTATACATCATGGCTTCAGGAATTATTTATATTGCTATAGCGGGGATGTGGGTTGCCTACTTCTTGCCGCGATGGCTTCACGATAGAAATGAATTCTCTGGAAAATCTGTTGAACGCTATAAAAGTGCTCTAAGAGTTGTCGCAAATGCCTCACCTGCTGGAAGTTCGGGTGAAGGTGTTATCCATACGGATTTAGATCATGAAGCAAAAGTTGCCCAGAAACTTTTGAGCAGAAGAATTATTTTTGCAATTCTTATATTTTCTCTAACATCAACAATTGTGGGTGGAATTATGAATTCAATGCCATTTCTTTACGTACTAGTTCCTGCAATGGGAATTCTTTTATATATCGCACATGTACGCCGACAAACGATTGCTGATTCCTTGCATCGTCGTCGTGTTCAACAATTACATCGCCGATCTTCCGGTGTCTCATCAGCAAATCTTGCAGATGTTGTTACGCCAAAAAGTAATAATGAGCATTGGATTCCACTCTCAGAACGCGAACTCACAGGAGTTGTATTACTTCCTAAAGGAAGTGCTGAAAATAGAAATGTTTGGCAACCAACGCAGATTCCAACTCCAACTTATTTGAGTGCGCCTAAGGCCGTTACACCTAAGCGAGTTCTGGATCTAACAACACCTGGCGTATGGACGGAAGAGCAAGAACGTCTAGCCAAAGAAGCGCTCGCAGCCGCTGCTCCAAGTAGAGATGAAATATTTGACCAACAATTAGCCGAAGAGGCAGTACAACGCTTGCGCGAAGCATCTAACGAATAAAAAGAGTTTAGATCCACGAAGGTAGCCACATTTTGTCATGCCACGCGTCATAGGTAATTACTTGCCCTGTAAATAGAGGCAAGAAATAGATAAAGCAGATAAAGATTGAAAGTGTAAAGAAGGCAATTACTATTCGTGCCACCTTCGTATTACTGCTGGCCTTCATATATAAATGTGCACAGTAGAGGATCGCAAGAATCAGAAATGGCTCAATAATAATTGCATAAAAAGTAAAGACGGTACGTTTTTGCAGAAAGAACCACGGTAAATAGCCAGCGGCTAAGCCAATAATGATGAGATTGAGAACTGGCTCGTTCTTACGAAGTATGAGTGAACGAAACCAGAAACTAATAACTACAACTAATGCAATAGTTCCGATCCACCATAGAAATGGAGTACCCATTGCTAAAACTTCTTGCGCGCACTCTTTTTCGCCACAGCCTTTAGGGGCTGCATAAAAAAATGATGTTGGTCTTCCCATGATGAGCCAACTCCAAGGATTGGCTTGATAGGAATGTTTTTCGATTAGCCCAGTATGAAACCCGAGCATCTCTGCGTGATAGTGCCATAAAGATTTCAATGGATTTGTTGACCATTGCCTGTCCCATCCACGATTACTAACAAACCAACCAGTCCAACTCGAAAGATAAATTGAAATTGGAATAAGGATGTATGTCATAGCCTTGAGCCCAATTGCGCGAGGCATTTCTCTCAGCGGGTAATCTCTAAAAATCCTGTAAGCAGAAATAAGAATTATCAAGATCAGAAAATAAAGAGCGCTCCACTTAGTTGCACATGCAAGTCCTATAGAAATTCCGGCTAACCAATGTCGATTTCGATGCCAGAAATATATGGCAGCTAAAACAAAGAATGTCAGAAATAGATCTAAGAGAGCGGTCCGTGAATGCACTAAATGCATTCCATCCATTGCCATAAGCGCTGCTGCAAGTGCTGTAATAAGTGGTGAATAGAAGAGAGTGTGAACCATGCGAGCAAATAAAAGAATTAGTAAAGTCCCAAAAATTGCAGTGGCAAATCTCCAACCAAATTCATTATCGCCAAATATTTTTACCCCAATTGCGATAAGCCATTTACCAACTGGAGGGTGGACAACAAATTCAGCCTTACTGCCATCGACTTCAACACCATGCGCCAAATAATCACGAGCTCCATCAACGTAATAGACCTCATCAAAAACAAATCCCTTTGGTTGGTCAAGATTTATGAGTCGCAGAATGAGAGAGAGAAGGGCAATCCCAAGCGGAGCAATCGCGGCAACCATGGCGTTAGCGTATGCGCACAGGCGATAAATCCTGAGAGGATGCCCTTATGACTTTGATTCTGGCAGCAACCCCCTTAGGAAATCCCGGGGATGCGAGCACGCGTTTACGCGAGGCTATTGAATCAGCAGAGATCATTGCAGCCGAAGATTCGCGTCGCTTTCATCGCTTGTGCGCCGATATCGGAGTTACTTTTACGGGACGCGTCATCTCTTTTTTTGAAGGAAATGAAGATGCACGAAGTGCCGAGATTCTCGAAGCCTTAGCAAATGGAAAAAATGTATTGATTGTCTCTGATGCGGGAATGCCAACAATTAGCGATCCAGGTTTTCGTGTTATGCGCGATGCGATTTCAAAAAACTTTGAGGTAAGTGTTATTCCAGGTCCCAGTGCTGTAACAATGGCAATTGCACTATCAGGGCTACCCACAGATCGTTTTACTTTCGAAGGTTTTCTTCCACGAAATTCTGGTGCTCGAAGTGCACATCTAGAAAAGTTGCGATTTGAAGAACGTACAATGGTTTTCTTCGAAGCACCTCACCGACTTGTTGATTCACTCAAAGGTGCGCAATCAGTATTTGGAAGTGAAAGAGAGGGCGCTATATGTCGCGAAATGACAAAGCGCTACGAAGAGATAAAAAGAGGAAATCTTTCAGAGCTCAACGCCTGGGCTAGTGAACGCGAAATTCTTGGCGAAATCACATTAGTAATTGCAGGTGCTCAACTTGGGGCGCAAGAATCAACAACGGATGCAATGGTGGCTAGAGTTCGCGAATTTGAAGGCGCGGGAATGGATAGAAAGTCTGCAATTGCTGCAGTAGCCGAGGAATTCTCGATTGCCAAGAGAATCGTTTATGCCGCAGTGGTCGATGCGAATAAGATGAGCACGTGAGCACAGATAAGAAGGCCTTCTATCTAACGACGCCTATCTATTACGTCAATGATGCTCCCCATATTGGACATGCCTATACAACAGTTGCAGGCGATGTACTTACTCGCTGGCATCGACAAAAAGGTGAGAGCGTTTGGTTTCTAACTGGCACAGATGAGCATGGTCAAAAAGTTATGCGCACAGCAGATGCCAGTGGAGTTGCTCCACAAGATTGGGTTGATCGCTTGGTAGCCGATGCTTGGAAACCCAATTGGGAAGCCCTCAATATTGCTAATGATGATTTCATTCGCACCACTGAGGTACGTCATACAGAGCGTGTGCAGAAGTTTTTACAATCACTCAAAGATTCTGGACATATTTATTCTGGCAAATATGAAGGCCCATATTGTGTTGGCTGCGAAGAGTTCAAATTGCCGGGTGATCTCATTGATTCCAATGGTGAGAAGTTGTGCCCAATTCATAGCAAGCCAATCGAACTCGTCAATGAAGAGAATTGGTTTTTTAGACTATCTGATTTTGCTCAACCACTTTTAGATCATTACAAGAAGAATCCCGAAGCGTGCCAACCAGAGAGCGCTCGCAATGAGGTTGTTTCATTCCTCGAAGGTGGAGTATCTGATTTATCAATATCTCGATCAACATTTGATTGGGGAATTCCTGTTCCGTGGGATAAGAAACAGGTTGTCTATGTTTGGTTTGATGCTTTGCTCAACTACGCAACCGCAGTTGGCCTAACTGATGATCCAGATTCTGAGGGCGGAAAGAAGTTTGCAGCAACATGGCCTGCAGATGTTCACCTTGTCGGAAAAGATATCTTGCGCTTTCACGCAGTTATTTGGCCAGCAATGTTGATGGCTGCAGGAATTGATATTCCTAAGAAAGTCTTTGCACATGGCTGGCTACTTGTTGCAGGTGAAAAGATGAGTAAGAGCAAGCTCACTGGTATTGCGCCAAGTGATATCACTACCCACTTTGGCGTTGATGCATTCCGTTATTACTTCTTGCGCGCAATTCCTTTTGGCAGCGATGGCTCATTTTCTTGGGAAGATATGAGCGCGCGCTACACATCTGAACTTGCAAATGATTTTGGAAATCTTGCATCTCGTTTAGCGGCAATGATTGAAAAGTACTGCGATGGCATACTGCCAGCAGTCAGTAGCGATGAAGTATTAAAATCAGCTCTTGCAGCAACAGTTGAAAAAGCTGATTTTGCAATGTGCGCTCTTGATTTTCAAGGTGGCATTAATGCAATCATGGAATATTGCAAGAGGGTCAATGGTTATGTAACTGAGAAAGAGCCTTGGATTTTGGCAAAGGATCCTGCAAATAAAAAGGAACTCGAAGAGGTTTTATATAACACTGCAGAATCACTGCGCGCATTGGCTGTTTTGTTACATCCAGTGATGCCAGCAACATGTGAAATATTGTGGGAGAGCCTTGGAGCCCAAGAAAAACTTGGTGTAATTGCGAATCAGAAAATTTCAGATGTTGCTACGTGGGGTCAATTACCAGCAGGTGCACGTGTGAAAAAGACTCCAGTTCTCTTTCCACGTTTAGAAACGAACGCCTAAGAATTATGGCTGATCGCCACAATCGAGATATAGACCGCTCTCGAGCACCACTTCCAGAGCCACTCCCTGTTACAACAGTTGATGCACACGCGCATTTAGAAATCGTCACTAATTCTTCGCCTGATTCACCAGAAGTTGGAGAAGTAATAGAAGAGGCTCGCAGTGTTGGTGTTGATCGCATTGTGCAAGTTGGATATTCGGCGCAGCAGTCGCAATGGTGCGTCGATGCTGCAATAAAATGGGATAACACAATTCTTGCAACAGTTGCACTTCATCCCAATGAAGCACCAGTCGTTCAAGACTTAGCGACAGATTTGAAGATTATCGAAAGACTTGCCCAACACCCTCGAGTTCGCGCAATCGGTGAAACAGGTTTAGATTATTTTCGAACACCTCCCGAGTTGCGAAGTGTGCAACAGGATTCTTTCAAATGGCATATAGAACTAGCGAAGAAAACAGGTAAAGCGCTCGTCATACACGATCGTGATTCGCACGAAGATGTTCTCTCGATTCTTATAGAGGTCGGCGCACCAGAGAAAACTATTTTTCACTGTTTTTCTGGCGACGAAGTAATGGCAAAAACCTGCATAGAGCGCGGTTACATACTCTCTTTTGCCGGCACTCTGACATTCAAGAATGCACCCGCGCTTCGCGAAGCGGTAAAGCTCGTACCGATTGACCAATTGTTAGTTGAGACAGATTCTCCTTTTCTCTCTCCTATGCCCCATCGCGGTGCACTCAACACCCCAGCAAATATTGCAACAATTGTGCGAGCAATGGCGGCCGAGCGCAATCAAGATCTTGGTGAATTAGCCAACGCACTCGGTGAGAATGGCGAACGAATATTTGGTTCATTTGCGAGAAGTTCATGACATTACTTGGGGCAGCACAAATTCGTGAATTAGCAGAGGCAATCGGTCTCAAACCTGCAAAGGCTCTTGGACAAAATTTTGTTATTGATTCCAATGTGTGCAAAAAAATTGTGCGTATCGCAGGAGTGACAAGTACTGATATCGCACTTGAAATTGGCCCTGGACTTGGCTCACTGACACTGGCTCTACTAGAAGAAGCAGCCTCTGTTGTTGCAGTTGAAATTGATCCTCGACTAGCTCAGCAATTACCCCTGACTGCTGCAATTCATAGCGAGCGAGCAGATCAACTCACAGTTATCAATCAAGATGCACTTGGTATCTCAACTCTTATCTCTGATCCAACTGTTCTTGTTGCAAACTTGCCATATAACGTCTCTGTCCCTGTCTTGCTACATCTGCTAGAAAAAGTTCCCACACTTCGCTCAGGTGTTGTGATGGTTCAAGCAGAGGTTGCAGATCGACTTGCGGCATCTCCTGGAAGTAAAGATTATGGAATTCCAAGTGTGAAATCTGCATGGTGGGCGCAAGTAAAAGGCGCAGGCTCTGTCTCGCGCTCAATTTTTTGGCCAGCACCAAATGTGGATTCAAAGTTAGTTTCTTTTACGCGAAGAGCAACACCAGGTGATGAAGTGATGCGAAGGAAAGTCTTTACAATTATTGATGCAGCATTTGCACAGCGCCGCAAGATGCTTCGATCAGCGCTCTCATCACTATATGGCTCTTCGGCTTTAGCAGAAGAAGTACTTACAAAAGCGGGAATCGACCCAACCCTTCGCGGTGAAGCACTTGAGATCTCAGAATTTTGCGCGATTGCACTCGCATCCCCCGACAACAAAACCACAAAGTAATAGAGTTTCCTTATGCCAGTTAGATCTGTAACAGTTCGCGTTCCAGCGAAAGTGAATTTGCAACTCTCAGTGGGCCCGCGCGAATCTGATGGCTTCCATAATTTAGTAAGCGTATTTCAAGCAATCTCTATTTTTGATGAAATTACTCTTACCCTTGCAGAACCGGGCCATGGATTAGTTATATCTATTAGCGGTGACCACAAACATGGAGTCCCGGTTGATACAAATAATTTGGCTGCACAAGCTGCACTTCTGATGGGCAAAGAATTTGATTTAGATATTGATGCAAAATTAGAGATCAAAAAATCTATTCCAGTTGCAGGTGGGATGGCTGGTGGAAGCGCTGATGCGGCTGCAACAATCGTTGCAATAGATGCTCTCTATTCATTAGGAATGTCTCGCGAGGAGATGGCAGAGAGTGCGGCCAAACTCGGTAGTGATGTTCCATTCATGCTCAGCGGTGGAACAGCAATTGGGCGCGGACATGGAGATCAACTCACCTCTGCACTTTCCAGAGGTACGTATCACTGGGTTTTAGCGCTGAGTACTGTCGGACTTTCAACTCCTGCTGTATATAGCGAATGCGATCGTCTACGCGCGGGATTACAGATTACAGAACCTCAAACAAACGAGGCTCTCATGCAAGCGTTACTAGCATCAGATTCAAAAGCAGTAGGTGCTTCCCTAGTCAATGATCTACAAGCAGCAGCATGTTCGCTTCGACCCGCACTTCGATTAGTACTCGATGTCGGCGAAGAGTATGGAGCACTCGGTGCAATAGTTTCTGGCTCTGGCCCAACAGTTGCATTCTTAGTAGACAACGAAGAACAAGGTTTGGATCTTGCAGTAGCACTAACAGCGAGTGGAGTAGTTGGAAGTGTTGCACGGGCATATGGTCCAGTGCACGGTGCAAAAGTACTTGAAACTCGCTAGTCGTTTATTGCTTCATCAATATCGGCTGCAAGCAAACTAAGTAGTTGCGCTAACTGAGTTTTTTCCTCACGAGTTAGCCCGCTCAAAATATCTCTTTCGTGAGCAAGTAATTCTTCGAGTGCATTATCAACTGCGCGCAATCCTGCTCGAGTAAGTTTAACTAATGAGCCTCGACCATCATCAGGATCTTGTTGGCGAGTAATAAGTTCTAACTCTTCTAAACGGTCTAAGCGATTCGTCATAGTTCCACTTGTCACCATCGTCTCTTGCATCAATTGACTCGGTGATAATTGATATGGCTCACCTGCGCGACGAAGAGCTGCTAGAACATCAAAGCCCCATGTTTCTAGTTCTGCGAATGCATCTTTGCGAGCAATATCGAGTTGGCGTGAAATTCGAGATATTCGACTAAGTACAGCGAGGGGTGTGAGATCGAGATCAGGTCGTTCGCGCTTCCACGCGGTGAGGAGTCTCTCTACTTCATCACGCACCTGGCTCCACCTTTGCAATAATTCGAGCAATAATTCTAAGAAAGTAAGGCCAAACCCTAAGGCTAGTGGTCACGAGCACTACCCGTAATGGGGGAGAATACGGGTTCCGCCATTGTGTAGTGGCTAGCACATGGGCCTTTGAAGCCCAGGGTCCAGGATCGATACCTGGTGGCGGAGCGATTAGACTCCATGATGTGAGCAGCGATCTTCATATCATCGTCTTAGCGGCGGGTGAAGGCACGCGAATGAAATCTGCAACTCCTAAAGTCCTTCACTCAATTTGTGGCCGAACTCTTCTTGGCCATGTCATCAATGCAGTCAGTGAACTCAATCCCAAAGATGTAGCCGTAGTTGTTGGCGCTGGGCGCGAACTAGTTGAAGAACATATTGGGCAGATCGCACCGAGAGCACGCACAATTTTTCAAGAACGTCGTGGTGGCACTGGCCATGCAACACAATTAGCGCTCGCAGCGGGTACACCACATGGCACAGTTCTTATTCTCGCTGGTGACACGCCAATGCTGACAAGTAATTCACTCGCACAATTACTCGAAGTTCATCACAATGGAAAATTTGGCGCAAGCGTTCTCACCGCGGAACACCCAGACCCCACTGGATATGGTCGAATAATTCGTGGTGACGATGGCGAACTTCTTCGCATTGTCGAAGAACGCGATGCCGATGAGGACCAGAAGATGATCTTTGAGATCAACTCCGGTGTTTATGTATTTGATGGCAAATTATTGGCAGGTGCAATTGGAAAACTTAGTGATTCAAATTCACAAGGCGAGCTCTATCTCACCGATGTCATCGAAATCATGCGAAATGATGGCGCATCTATTGCCGCTGTCGTGATTGATGATTTTATTGAAATTCTCGGCGTCAATGATCGCGTTCAACTTGCTGAAAGTGCTGCACTTCTTCGCGACAGAATCAATGAGAACCTCATGAAATCAGGTGTCACAATTACCGATCCAACAACTACATGGGTCGATGCCACCGCAACTATTGCAAATGATGTAACACTGCTGCCAGGAAGTGCAATTGCTGGAAATACAAGGATTGAATCAGGCGCCGTAATAGGCCCGCGCACAACTCTTATTGATTGCACAGTTGGTACTGGGGCTAGCGTTATCGAGTCATATTGCACAGCAAGTGCAATTGGTGCGGGTGCAAGCGTTGGTCCATTTACATTTTTGCGCGCAGGTACAGACCTTGGTCCACATACTCGCGCTGGTGCTTTCGTTGAGATGAAGAATTCAACTCTTGGTGAGGGCTCTAAAGTTCCACACCTTTCATATGTGGGCGATGCCACTATCGGCGTTGGTACAAATATCGGCGCTGCAACAATATTCGTCAATTACGATGGCGTTGATAAACACCGCACCACAGTGGGAGATCACGTTCGAATTGGAAGTGATTCAATGTTGGTTGCACCAATATCAGTCGGAGATGGCGCATATACAGCTGCTGGATCTGTTATCACTGAAGATGTCCCTGCAGGTGCGATGGGAGTTGGCAGATCACGTCAACGAAATGTCTTAGGCTGGGTCTTGCGTAAGCGCGCAGGAACAAAATCTGCAGATGCTGCAGCAAAGAGCGAGAAGAAAGGCTGACTCCAATGAGCGAAATCCGACTCGCCTCCGAGAAGCGACTACGACTCTTTACCGGTCGAGGATTTCCAGAGTTAGCAGATGAAGTAGCAAAAGAGTTAGGCATTCCACTCACACCAACATCGGCATATGACTTTGCTAATGGTGAAATATTTGTTCGCTTCGAAGAAAGTGTTCGCGGTTGCGATGCATTCGTGCTACAAAGTCATTCAACTCCAGTAAATAAGCAGATCATGGAACAACTCATCATGGTCGATGCACTCAAGCGAGCATCAGCAAAGCGCATCACAGTTGTCGCACCTTTCTACGGTTATGCACGTCAAGATAAGAAGCACCGCGGACGTGAGCCAATCTCTGCGCGATTGATGGCAGATCTTTTCAAGACTGCTGGTGCGGATCGTTTGATGGTTGTAGATCTACACACTTCACAAATTCAAGGGTTCTTCGATGGTCCAGTAGATCATCTCTTCGCACTACCAATGCTTGCTAATTATGTTGGCAGCAAAGTAGATCGCACGCGCCTAACAATCGTTTCACCAGATTCTGGTCGAGTACGCGTTGCAGAACGTTGGTCTGACTTACTCGGTGGATGCCCAATTGCATTTATCCATAAAACACGTGATCCGCGTATTCCAAATGAATCTGTTGTTGGTCGTGTTGTTGGTGATGTTGTCGGTCAAACATGCGTAGTTATCGATGACATGATCGATACTGCAGGCACAATTACAAAAGCAGTAGATGCACTCTTTGAAGCAGGAGCAACTGAAGTAATTGTTGCTGCAACACATGCAGTTCTTTCAGGGCCAGCAGTTGAACGCCTCAAGAACTGCCGTGCTAGTGAAGTTGTTATTACAAATACTTTGCCAATTAGCGAAGATCAACATTTTGATGGCCTTACCGTTCTATCGATTGCTCCACTTCTTGCCAGAGCAATTCGCGAAGTCTTCGAAGATGGCTCAGTTACCAGCCTCTTCGATGGTCACTCCTAAGCACGGATTTGCGGCTTAGCTAGCTCCTTCGGTATGGTTTGCCACGTTCCGGCGAGGGTTTTTTTCATCCGTAATCGACGGTGTGGGTTCAACTCCTGCTGGGACTTCACTACAACAACAGGAGAATAAAAAATGGCTGAGATTTC
>CAMDHH010000010.1 GCA_945898065.1 Bifidobacterium breve | reverse complement strand
CCCCCCCCCCCCCACTTCACACTTAAAAAAGAAAGAAGTTTTGCGTGGGAAATATCCTGGAAGTAGTAGGAGTTGAAAAGAAATATCCTGGTGTAGTCGCAAACCGTGATGTATCACTCCAAGTACGTGAAGGCTCTATACACGCCATAATCGGTGAAAACGGTGCTGGAAAGTCAACGCTGATGAAGACTCTCTACGGTTTGATTCGCCCTGATGCCGGTTCCATTAAAGTATTTGGTCAAGAAGTTTCGCTGAAATCTCCGCAAGATGCAATCGCACTTGGTATCGGTATGGTTCACCAGCACTTCAAATTAGCCGATAACGCTACAGTTTTAGAGAATGTAATTTTGGGTAGCGAACCATCCTGTTTTGGCTTTGTCATAAAATATGATGAAGCTCGCAAGAAATTACTCGAAATTGCTGAGACTTATCACTTAGATATAGATCCTGATGAATCACTTTCGAATTTAGGCGTGGGAGAGCGTCAAAGAGTTGAGATTGCAAAAGTATTATTCCGAGGAGCGAAGATTCTCATCCTCGATGAGCCCACAGCAGTATTGGTTCCACAAGAGGTTACAGAGCTTTTTGAAAACCTCAGAGATTTAGTGAATAAGGGCCTTACAGTTCTCTTTATTTCACATAAGTTAGATGAAGTACTTTCCATTGCAGATGACATCACAATTATGCGTCAAGGCACAACTGTTGTAACCAAAAAGCCTGCTGATACCAATAAGAAGGAACTTGCAGAGCTGATGGTTGGCGGAGAGTTACCTAAGCCAATTGCTGGTGTTCAAAATATAAGTAAGACGAGCATTCTTTCAATCAAAGAGGCTTCATATTCTCGCCTTGACGGAAGAGAAATTCTTCATGATCTCAATCTTGATCTTCACGGTGGAGAAATTCTTGGTCTAGCTGGCGTTGAAGGTAATGGTCAGAGCGAACTTATTGAGTTAATCATGGGTCTACTTTCACCGACAACTGGAAGTGTGGAAGTACTAGGGCTAGATGCTGCACACACCCACACAAGAGATATACGCAATGCAGGTGTTGCCTACATTCCACAAGATCGTCAACGTGACGGACTCTTAATGTCAGCACCACTCTGGGAAAATCGAATTCTAGGTCACCAATTTGCAACCCCTATGGCAAATGGAATTTGGGTCAATAAAGGTGCAGCCGCAGAAGATTCCAAACGAGTCGTAGAAGAATTTGATGTAAGAACACCTGGAGTCAATGTATTAGCTAGCGCTCTCTCAGGTGGAAACCAACAGAAATTTATTGTAGGTCGAGAATTAAGTGGTGATCCAAAATTAATCGTTGCAGCGCAACCTACTCGTGGAGTCGATGTTGGCGCCCAAGCAATCATCTGGGATCACTTGATGAAGGCGCGATCACACGGGGTTGGCATTCTGCTCATCTCCGCTGATCTAGAAGAACTCTTCTCGCTCTCAGATCGCATTGCTGTTATTTACAGTGGAAGTATTGTTTCAATACTTAATCCATTGAATACCTCTCCAGAAGATCTTGGGCTAGCTATGACTGGAGCAAAGAGTGCATGAGAAAAAATAGAGTTTTTTGGGGAGCAATCGCCCCACTTGCAGCAATACTCAGCTCACTTCTATTAGTTTCCCTCATCTTGATTCTTCGTGGAGTAAACCCTCTAGAAATATTCAAAGTAATGATTTCCTATGGATTTAGTCCACGTAACTTGGTCTCTGAACTCAATCAGACTGTTGCATATTATTTAGCAGGCGTTGCAGCGGCAATCGGATTTAAGATGTTGCTTTTCAATATTGGAATCGATGGCCAATATCGCATGGGCGCATTTTTTGGAGCAGTAGTAGGTGCGGCAGTTAATCTTCCGCCGGTATTGCATGTATTACTTATTGTTGTTGTGGCAATGATTGCCGGTGGCCTATGGGCTGCTATCGCTGGATATCTCAAGGTGCGACGTGGGGTATCTGAAGTAATCAGTAATATTATGCTCAACTTTATTGCAGCAGCGATCATTGCATTTTTGTTAGGCGAGGAACTCTTAGGAATTCTTCCTGAGGGATCTCAGAATGTTCAGACCAGACCCATACCAGTAAGTGGTCAGATGCCAACATTTAAGATGTTCAATGGTGAAGTCTATTCCTTCCTCTTTGTTGCTATTTTTGTAGGAATTGCTTACTGGGTAATGCTCAATAAGACAGTCTTTGGATTCAACTTACGAGCAACTGGATTATCTTTCCGTGCCGCGCGATCAAGTGGCGTCAACGCACCGGGAATGATCTTTGTAACAACTGTTTTATCAGGCGCTATTGCTGGATTAGTTGGTATCGGAACGCTTCTCTCGGATACACACTCCTACAGCATGGCATTTCCATCTGGCTATGCATTCACTGGTTTAGCCCTGGCACTACTTGGCAGAAATCATCCAGTGGGAATCTTCTTTGCCGCCTTCCTGTGGTCATTCCTTGAACGAGCTGCACCTGTTCTGGAATACGAAGGCGTACCGCCTGAAATTGTGATTGTCATGCAGGGAACAATCGTTCTTGCAATTGTTATTGCCTATGAAGTTGTCGCACGAATCAATCTTCGTCAACAGCAACGTGCGGTCGGTAAAGTCAATGCCGAACTTGTTATTGATAAGGAGTCCAAGTAATGGCTACCGATGCAAAGAAGGCTGCGACAAGCACAGGCAAAGTGAAAACATTCTTCAAATCCCCGGCCCGTATCACTTTAGTTGTTGCCGGTATATTTTTTATCATTTCGCTAGTCGAAAGCTTGACTGGAGCCACAGATATTTCATCACCTGGAACCTCTGGAGCAACTCTTCGTTTTGCTATTCCACTTCTTATGGCTGGTTTAGGTGGATTGTGGGCTGAACGAGCAGGTGTGATCAACATCGGCCTTGAAGGAATGATGATTGTTGGAACCTGGACTGCTGCTTGGTTTGGATACCTCCATGGGCCATTGGTTGGCTTTGTGGCTGCGGCAATTTTCGGTCTTGCATCAGGTTTCTTCCACGCAGTTCTAACAGTAAAAATTGGAATTGATCAAGCAGTCTCAGGCCTTGCGATAAATCTCATTGCAGCAGGTGGTGCTAGATATTTATCAGGAATATTTTTCCCACCAGTTGGTGGAGACAGAACCGTCTCGCCACCTGTCGATTCATTTCCAACTTTTACTATTCCTGTGATTGCACCGTTCTTAGAAAGCATCGATGCAAAGAACATTTTCTTTATTTCAAACTTAGCTGGAGTGTTTCACGGATTGACTAAAGATGTTTCATTAGTAACCATGGCGCTATTACTTCTTGTTCCACTGACTTCGTGGATTCTTTGGCGTAGCAAATTTGGACTTCGCATGCGCTTCTCGGGAGAAAATCCTATGGC
This sequence comes from Bifidobacterium breve, assembly GCA_945898065.1. Classification (GTDB taxonomy): domain Bacteria; phylum Actinomycetota; class Actinomycetes; order Nanopelagicales; family Nanopelagicaceae; genus Planktophila. The sequence goes on along the minus strand of CAMDHH010000010.1, from coordinate 29,826 downwards.
TGCCGAATCTCTTGGTATTAATGTCTATCGAATTCGATACATTGCAATCTCGGTCTCAGGCATGTTGGCATCCCTTGGTGGCGCTTATCTTTCACTCGTCGCCTCTTCTGTATACAGAGAAGGTCAAACTGCTGGCCGAGGTTTTATTGGTCTGGCCACTGTGATCTTTGGTAACTGGAGACCTGGTGGAGTATTCGCTGGCTCAATTCTTTTCGGATTTACCGATGCTCTTCGAGTTCGCCAAAGCGAATCAGTGATGTCACTCATTATGGTTGCAGGAATTATTGCAACTGTTCTTGCTCTCTACTATTCAGTGTCGCGCCAATGGAAGCCAGGCGCTATATCGGCCGTACTTGCTCTTGTAGCTTTTTGGATTCATCAACGTGTTGATGTCATTCCTCAAGAGTTTGTAACAGTTTTCCCTAACTTTGCAACGTTGATAGTTCTTACCTTCCTGGCCCAGCGACTAACACCGCCTGCCATGGCAGGTATGCCTTATCGCCGCGGCTCTGAGTAAGGGAATTTTTTGATATGACAATCAACTGGGATTCTCCTGTCTTGGCAAGCCTGCAACCTGTAATAAGTAATGCACAGCTAGTTCGAATCAATCACGAGAAGATCACGCAAGTAGCAAATTGGATGGCATACGAAGAGTTTGCCAAACCAGATGGTTCGATGCTTTTTGACTTTGGTAATGATCCAGATCTCTTGATGGATTTCACCTTGGTTGTAAACACAATGAACTTTGCTTTTACAGATTTCTCTACCGGTGTGAAATTTGAGACAGATTACATTGGCAAGCGCTGGTGTGACTCAGAAGCAATGGTTGCCTGTATGCATCGTGCTATTGGCGATGGAATCCCATTCTTCAGCGGCGAATATCTATCTAAGGTTTCACGTAAAGATCTGGAATTAGTATTTGCGGGAACAATAGAGATGCCTATGCTCGATGAGCGCGTAGTTCTTTTCAACGAAGTGGGCCGTGTTCTAGTCGAAAAGTATCAAGGTCGTTACTCTAATTTTGTTCGCTCTTGCACCCCACGTCTCTATGCCAACGGTGATGGACTGCTTGAACGATTGACTACAGAGTTCCCTCGTTTTCGTGATGTGAGTAACTATCACGGCTCAGAAGTACAGATTTATAAATTGGCCCAACTTGGAATTTGGGGAATGCATCTTGCTCTTTCTCCAAGAGGAGCATGGAAATTAGAAGATGCTAGCAACCTCACCGCTTTTGCTGACTACATTGTTCCTGTTGGGTTGCGCGTGATGAATATTTTTGAATATGCACCGGAACTCGAAAAGCAGATTAATAGTCTTGTCGAAGTAAAGCGAGATAGTGAAGCCGAGATTGAACTGCGTGCTAGTTCGATTTATGTTATTGCTAAACTCACAGAGGAGATTAATAAGCGACGACCTGGAATGGAGCCGCTACTGCAACCACAGGTTGATTTCCGTTTCTGGAAGACGTATCACGCAACACATTGGCCCCACCATCTAACAAAGACTGTGATGTACTAAAGATGAAGATTTATTTCGCTGGTCCGCTATTTAGCCCATACGAGCGTACATTTATCGATCAATGAGAGTAATACTTGATACCGATCCCGGCATTGATGATGCCCTTGCAATTCTCTTACTTGCCGCATCTCCCGAAATCACACTAGAGGCAATAACGGTTACACATGGAAATACGACAGTGGATAAATGTGCAAAGAATGCCTTACAAATTGCAGAGCTTTGCAATCTGGTAAACGTCCCGATTGCACGTGGCGCATCAGAACCGTTAGTGAAATCATTGTCAGTAGCTGAAGAGACACATGGTGATGGTGGGCTTGGTTATGCCATTCTTCCTGAGCCAGTCTTGAAGTTATCTACATTGCCTGCTGTTGAGCTCATCATCAATTTGGTTCATAAATATCCAGGTGAGATTACCTTGCTATGTATTGGCCCCATGACAAATCTTGCACTTGCAACATTGCGTGACCCATCGATTGTGCCCTTGATCAAAAATGTTGTCTCGATGGGCGCAACAATTCATGCCCCTGGTAATGCAACTCCATCATCGGAATACAACGTTTTCTGTGATCCGCATGCCTTTGACGTTGTTATTCGAGCGGGCTTGAAATTTACCTTGGTTCCATTAGATGTTACGTATGAGTGCTTGTTTCAGAAAAGACATATGGATCGCATTCAAAGTAAGAATCCAGCAATTCAAAAATTTATAGATGATTCCACTCGTTTCTATATGGAATTCCATGATGAATATCAAAGCATTGAAGGCTGTGCAATCAACGATCCTTTAGCTGCTGCAATATTGATAAGACCAGATTTGGTTCAATACGCTGATTACCACGTTACCGTTGAATTAAAGGGTGACCACAATGTTGCAAAAACTTCTGCGGATCACTTTAAGGCAACGGGTAAAGCGGCAAATAGCAAGGTTGCTATGAAGGTAAATGTTGAAGCGTTCATGGATTTCTTTATTGAAAGAGTAAATACGCTATGAGCAATTTAGATTCCAAGCAATATCATATTCAATTACAAAAAGGTGATGTAGGTCGATATGTATTACTCCCAGGTGATCCAGGTAGATCCGAAGTTATTGCTCGCCATTTAGAAGGCGCTGTTCATGTTGCTACGAATCGCGAATATGTTACTTACACAGGTTTTCTTGATGGAGTAAAAGTTTCGGTTACCTCTACGGGAATTGGGTGCCCATCTTCTGCAATAGCACTAGAAGAATTAGTACGAGTTGGCGCAGATACTTTTATACGAGTCGGAACATCTGGTGCAATTCAACCTGGAACTAAATCTGGAGATTTGGCAATTGTTACAGGTGCAATTCGTGATGAAGGCACTTCAATTCATTATTTACCAATTGCATTTCCAGCACTTGCTGATATGGAAATTGTTGCTGCACTTCGAAGCGCTGCACAGAAAGCTGGCTTGCCACACTCCCTCGGCATCTCTCAATCTAAAGATTCCTTTTACGGAGAGGTTGAACCAGAGCGCTCCGGTGTAACGAGTCGACTCCTCGATCGTTGGCATGCGTGGCAAGTTGGTGGCGCAATTTGCTCCGAGATGGAGGCAGCTGCGCTTTTCATAGTTGCATCAACACTCAAAGTTCGTGCTGGAGGAATCATGGCTATGCATGGCGAGGGTTCATTTGGTTCACTTGAGCCATTGATTGAAACAGCAATTTCGGGAGTTCGAGAACTAATTAAAGCTGATCAACTAAGCAAGGAGTTATAAATGGAAGCCAATGGAAAGCAGTATCACGTTCAATTAGCACCGGGTGATGTTGGTCGTTACGTATTACTTCCAGGAGATCCAGGTCGATGTGCACCCATTGCTGCCCTCTTCGATGATGCAAAATTAGTTGCATCTAATCGTGAATACGTTACATACACAGGCTATCTAGATGGTGAAAAGGTATCCGTAACTTCAACAGGAATTGGCTGCCCATCAGCTGCAATAGCAGTTGAAGAATTAGCAATAGTTGGTGCGGACACTTTTATTCGTGTTGGAACTTCTGGTGCAATCCAAAAAGATATCGTTTCGGGCGAACTTGCGATTATTTCAGGTGCTATTCGTGATGAAGGAACATCGATTCATTACATGCCAATTGAGTTTCCTGCTGTTGCAGATTTAGATCTAACGCAAGCGCTACAGCGCGCAGCAAAGAAGACTGGCGTAAAATTTCGTACCGGAATAACTCAATCTAAAGATTCTTTTTATGGTCAGCATGAACCAGAGAGAATGGGCGTTGCTCGTAATCTTCAAGACCGCTGGAAAGCATGGGAAATTGGGGGAGCGATCTGCTCAGAGATGGAAGCCTCTGCAATATTCGTTATCTCTTCCATGTTGCGAAAGCGCGCAGGTGGAATCATGATGATGCATGGCATCGGTCCAGTAATTTCACTCGATCCACTTCTAGAAACTGCAATTCAAGGACTACGAGAGATTATTGCCTTCGATAGAAGCGCTGGGAAGATTTAGGACTTTCCTGCAGCCTCTATTGCATCAATCATTAGATCCCAGAATTTCTTAGCATCAAGATCGAGTGCAACAGTGGCATTGGCTGCGCGCTCCTCGCGCTTATATATATCGACAACCGTTGCACCGCGGGTGAATTTTCCATCTAATTCAACTTCGACATTGACGAATCGCGACGATACAACGCTTGGGTCAATAAGGACGGCAATAGCCACGGGGTCGTGCAAAGGTGGATCGGGCATCTCAAAGACATCGTTATACGTTTGAGCAAAGAATGTGAGTAGACCAATAATTGTTTTTGAAAGATCACTCTTTAGTGCTTCAAGGCGAGCAAATACTTCTTTGGTGACTAAGGCTTGATGAGTGACATCGAGTCCACACATCGTCAATTTCAAGCCGGAATGCAAGACGATATCGGTGGCCTCAGGATCCATCCAGATATTGAATTCAGCGTATGGAGTTCGGTTTCCACGCGATGCGCTGCCACCCATAAAGACAATCTCTTTGATTTTGCTTTTCAATTCTGGATATAGCTTAAGAAGAATTGCAACATTTGTTAGCGGACCAGTTGCAACGATTGTGATTGGCTCACTTGATTCACGCACTAATCGAGCCATGAGCTCGATGCCACTTTCTTTAGAAAGTTCGAAGTTTGGTTTCGGTAGTGGCGCTCCATCGAGTGCAGTCTCACCATGGATATCAGTAGCGGCTTCAGCCGAACCCAATATGGAAACACCCGAGCCTTGTGCGACTGGAACTCTTATTTTTGCGAGTGTGCAAATACTGAGGGCGTTATATGTAACTTTATCGATTGCACCATTTCCTGAAACTGTAACAATTCCTCGTAAATCAATCTTTTGATTGTATGCCGCCAAAATAATGGCAAGTGCATCATCATGACCGGGATCGCAATCCAAAATGATAGGAATTTGTGACATTTGGTAGTTACTCCTCTTTAATTGAAAATACTCACTTCAGAGCGCCAATGCTAACGAAAATAGGCACATTTACAAGAACGGTACATGGCAACCCCTTCTCACCATTAACATTCTTCAGATATAATTCAATTGTGCAATTAGTCGATGGAACAGATACGTCAATACGACGTTTTCTAAAACAACTTCCAGGAGTTGATCAAGTCGGCGCAGAATCACGTGCAGCAATGCTGGCAACTAGAAGTATTAAAACTACAAGTAAAAAATGGGCAATTGATTGTGCGATCTCAATGATTGACCTAACAACTCTTGAGGGTTCAGATACAGATGGAAAAGTAAGAGCTCTTTGTACTAAAGCAGTACATCCTGATCCAACAGATCCCAGTGTTCCAAGTGTTGGTGCAATCTGTGTTTACAATGACAAAGTTGCAACCGCTAGAAAACATCTAGATGCAATAGGTGGGCAATCAATACCGGTGGCTGCAGTATCAACTGCATTTCCATCTGGCCGTGCAAGTTTAGAAGTGAAGAAACAAGATACTTTGGACGCACTCAATAACGGTGCAACTGAAATTGATATGGTGATTGATCGAGGAGCTTTTCTCTCTGGAGACCTAGTAAAAGTCTTTACCGAAATCGTATACATCAAAGAATTATGCGCAGATCGTGCTCACCTCAAAGTCATTCTTGAGACTGGAGAACTCGTCACTTTGGACAATGTACGTAAAGCCTCGCACCTAGCCATGGCAGCGGGAGCAGATTTCATCAAGACAAGCACTGGAAAAATATCTCCTGCAGCAACAGCGCCCGTAGTTTTGGTCATGTTGGAGGCAGTAAGAGATTGGTATGCAATGACTGGAATTCGAATCGGCGTAAAACCAGCTGGGGGTATTCGCACCACTAAGGATGCAATCAAGCAATTAGTCCTTGTTCGCGAAACCGCAGGAGAAGAGTGGTTGACGCCAAAGCTATTTCGAATTGGAGCAAGCGCCCTACTCAATGACCTGCTTATGCAAAGAATGAAATTACGCAACGGTAACTATACCGGCCCTAACTATGTGACATTGGATTAGAAATGACATTTGAATACTCTCCAGCGCCCGAATCAACTGCAATTGTTGATATTAGGGCGCAGTACGGTCTATTTATCAATGGAAAATTTGTTGATGCTAAAGGCTCAAAGACATTCAATACGATTAATCCTGCAACTGAGAAAGTTCTCTCAAAAATTGCGCATGCACAAGCAAGTGATGTTGATAAGGCAGTTGCTGCGGCTCGCACTGCATACACAAAAGTTTGGTCAAAAATGGCTCCACAGGAGCGTGGTAAGTATCTATTTAGAATCGCACGCATCATGCAAGAACGTGCTCGTGAGTTTGCAGTGCTTGAAACAATGGATAATGGAAAACCAATTCGCGAGACCAGAGATATTGATATTCCACTTGCTGCGGCACATTTTTTCTACCACGCCGGTTGGGCAGATAAATTAAAATATGCAGGAGCTGGAGATAATCCTCGTCCCCATGGAGTTGTTGGTCAGATTATTCCTTGGAATTTTCCATTGCTTATGCTTGCTTGGAAAATTGCGCCAGCACTTGCAACTGGCAATACGGTTGTACTCAAACCTGCAGAGACAACACCACTGACAGCACTGCTCTTCGCAGAGGTGTGTCAGCAGGCAGGATTACCCGCTGGTGTTGTAAATATTGTTACAGGCGATGGCGCAACCGGCTCAGCACTCGTGAATCATCCTGATATCGATAAAATTGCATTTACTGGCTCAACGGGTGTTGGTAAAGGAATCGCACGCGCCATTGCAGGAACAGGTAAGAGCGCAACACTTGAATTAGGTGGCAAGGGTGCCAATATCGTCTTTGATGATTCACCAATTGATCAAACAGTTGAAGGAATTGTTAGCGGTATTTTCTTCAACCAAGGTCATGTTTGCTGCGCTGGATCACGACTTCTAGTTCAAGAGAATGTGCACGATGAATTGATTGAAAAACTCAAGCATCGTATCTCTCAGATTCGAGTGGGAGATCCACTCGATAAAAACACTGATTTAGGTGCAATCAACTCTGCTGCGCAACTAGCACGCATTAAAGAGATTTCTTCCAGCGGAGATGCAGAAGGAGCGCATCGCTGGAGTCCAGAGTGCGCTTTGCCTGAAAAGGGATTCTGGTATCCACCAACAATATTTACAGGTGTAACACAAGCAAATCGAATCGCACAGGAAGAAATATTTGGACCAGTACTTTCAGTCCTAACATTTAGAACACCTCAAGAGGCGATTGATAAAGCGAATAACACTCCTTACGGTTTATCTGCAGGCGTGTGGACTGAGAAAGGTTCTCGAATCCTCTGGGCTGCTAAGCAACTCAAAGCGGGAGTTATCTGGGCGAACACTTTCAATAAATTTGATCCTGCAAGTCCATTTGGTGGATATAAAGAATCAGGGTGGGGTCGTGAAGGTGGGCGACATGGCTTAGCTGCGTATTTGAAGGGCGGAGAAAAATAATGAGAATTGATATCCGTAAGACTTACAAACTATATATTGGTGGAGCATTTCCTCGAAGTGAATCTGGACGTACATATGAAGTTACTGATGCGAAATCAAATTTCATAGCAAATCCTGCTCAAGCATCTCGAAAAGATTTACGCGATGCTGTAACCGCTGCTCGAAGTGCTTTTGGTGGCTGGAGTAGTGCAACTGCATTCAATCGCTCACAAATTCTTTATCGCATTGCAGAGATGATGGAAGCACGTAGTGAAGAATTTGTTGAAGAGATTGCGCTACTTGAAGGAGTCTCTCGAGTTGCCGCCAAGAAACAAGTAGATCAAGCAATAGATGCCTGGGTTTGGTATTCCGGCTGGTGTGACAAAATTTCAACGGTTGCGGGATCTACGAATCCTATTTCGGGTCCATTTTATAATTTTACGATTCCTGAATCAGTCGGTGTGGTTGGAGTATTTCCAGCACAAAAAAGTGCACTTCTAGGACTTGTTCAAGCAATTGCTCCAGTTATTGCTGGTGGAAATACTGCAGTAGTTGTTGCAAGCCAAAAATACCCGCTCTGTGCAGTAACACTGAGTGAAGCGCTAGCTACAAGTGATTTACCTGGTGGGGTCGTCAATATTCTTACCGGTATTACAAGTGAGCTTGCACCTTGGATGGGTGCACATATGGATGTCGATGCAATAGATGCAACTGGGCTATCTAAGGAATTAGATAAAGAAGTTCGTGTATCTGGTGCGGATAACCTGAAGAGAATTCATAAATTCTCTAGCTCAGATACACCTCAAAGAATGCTTGCATTTATGGAATATAAAACAGTCTGGCACCCAATCGGGATTTAGTTTCCAGTAATTGTTTTAATCCACATATCTTTCATTGCTTTGATATCTATTTCTAGAACTACATCTACTTGTGGTGCATGAGTGTGCGCAGATTCCGGCGCGATATCGGCATATGACCTGTGATCACATACTGTCTGTCCGCGATTTGGTCCATGAGTAGTATCAACAACAACTCTGAGACTTTGTGTTCGCGCTAATTGTGGTGCGATAGCAGTTGCCACAGCACCATAATCACCAAGAGTTACATCATGTCCCATTTGTTTGATAAATCGGTCAACAAGAGTTCCCGCAAATAGTGAAGTTTTATCACCTTTGGCTATCAGGCTCTTAGCATCGTCTTGAGTCATCTGTAGATCAGTGAAAACATCTAATCCATACATAGTGATTGGCACACCACTGGTAAAGACGATTGCTGCAGCTTCTGGGTCATGCCAAATATTGAATTCTGCTGTTGCAGTTGCATTTCCAACAGATGCTGAACCACCCATGAGAACAATTCGCTCCAGTTTGCTTGCTGCATCGGGGAAGGCCCTAAGGAAGAGTGCGATATTTGTAAGTGGTCCTATCGGAACAAGTGTCACTGGCTCAGGACTAGCGTTGATGAGATCCCTCATCAATTCAATTGCAGTGCGAGGATCAAGAACTCGCTTGGAATCTTTCGACTGCATTTCGACCATTCCATCAGAGCCATGTACAAATTCGGCATAACTAGGAAGCTCTAAGAGTGGCCTTGCAGCACCTCGTGCAACAGGAATATCGCCAGCTCCGGCAGCATCGAGAACGGTAAGCGTGTTAGCAACAACATTATCCAAATTTGTATTGCCATCAACACATGTAATACCAATGAGGTTTACTAGGGGAGAGCGTGCAGCAAAGAGAAGCGCGAATGCATCATCAACTCCTGTATCAACGTCAAGAATGATATTCATATATTTACCTTTCAATTGATAGTCGCTGGAATCTTTTCATATCCACGTAGTGAAAATGTTGGCCTGCGTGTTGCTTCACCGACAAGGCGCATATTCGGGAAACGAGAGAATAGCGCTGGAAGCGAAATATTCATCTCCAAGCGCGCTAGTGGTCCACCCAGACAGAAGTGGATACCTGCTCCAAAGCCAATATGCGGATTTGGATCTCGCAGTAAATTCATAGTATTTGGATTTTCAAATACATCTTCATCGCGATTAGCAGAACCAAGCAGGCTCACAATCTTCTGACCTTTTTCGATCTTTACCCCGCCAATTTCTGTATCTTCAGTTGCTGTTCTATCGAAGAAGTGAAGAGGAGCATCAAAGCGTAAAAATTCCTCAATAGCTGTTGTAGAAATCGCATATGGATCTTTTTTGAGAAGATCCCATTGTGATTCTTCTTTAAAGGCGGCAACAATTCCGTTGCCAAAGCCATTGACGCTTGCTTCATGCCCAGCATTGAGTAAGAGAATGCAGGTTGCGATTAGTTCGTGTGCATTGAGTTTCTCCCCTGCCTCTTCCACAATCGCTAATTCGCTAATCAGGTCAGCACCAGGCTTCTTTTTTCGAGCAATCATCAAATCATGAACATATGTCGCAAATTCAGAGGCTGCGCGCCTTGCTCCCGCTTGGTTCTCTTGTGTTGGATCTACCTCATACATCTTCACAATCGCTTGTGACCAAGGACGTAACAAGTATTCATCTTCAACTGGAAAATCTAATAGCGCAGCGATAACTTTTACAGGAAGAGGCTCTGCATAATCAGCGATTACATCAAAATCCTTCTTCAGGGCAATCTGATCTAGTAATTCTTGAGTCAGAGTTTCTATTTGAGGAGCAAGTGCATCGATTCGACCTCTGTTAAATGCTTTTGCAACTAATGAACGCAGACGAGTATGTTTTGGTGGCTCGCTATCTAAAATTGAATCTGAATGTAACCAATTAAAATCAAACCATTCATCTTCTGGCACACGAGGTCGATAAATTCTTCCCAGGGACTTATTACGTAGAACATCGTTTGCATCGCGATGCTTCGCTGCTAAAAAGAGTCCAAGATCGTCATGCCAAATAGGTTTTCCATATGCTCGCAACTCTGCTAACCCGGGATAAGGGTTTGCAATAAAGTCTGGATTTTTGAAATCGAGCATTCTTACTTATCTAAGTTATCTGGTCCAAATGCCCACGGTAAAAGGTGAGCCATATCTTTTGCACCCTCGGGTGTCATGTGTACTAAATCATTTCCGCCATGTTCAAATAGAAGTTGGCGACAGCGTCCGCAAGGAGATAAGAATTCACCTTGTGCATCAACACAAACGATTGCAATGAGTCGACCACCACCAGATAAAGCTAAATTTGAAACTAACCCGCATTCAGCACAAAGGCTAAGTCCGTAACTTGCATTCTCAACATTGCAACCGGTGACAATTCGACCATCGTCGACGAGGGCGGCAACACCAACGGGAAATTTTGAGTATGGAACATATGCGCTCTTCATTGCAGTCTTTGCGCTCTTATGTAATAAATCCCAATCAATCTTTATCATTGGGTGATTCTAAGGTGAATAGTACGTAAGGGCTACATCTCTGGTGAGAATATTTCCCTTAGTTACTACTTGTTTAGTAAGGTGAAGCCACTATTCGATTTCACAAAGGGGGCTGCGATGTCTTTGAAAAACCGTCCCACCCCTGACCAAATTAAACGCTTACCAAAAGCTCTACTTCATGATCACTTAGATGGCGGTCTTCGCCCACAAACGATTATTGATATCGCGCAAGAGATTGGTTACTCATCACTTCCTACACGTGATGCTAAAGAATTAGGGGATTGGTTTCGCGAAGCATGTGATTCAGGTTCACTCATTAGATATCTAGAAACCTTTTCTCACACAATCGCCGTCATGCAACGCCGCGAAGATATTGTTCGTGTAGCTCGAGAATGTGCGATAGATCTTGCGCGCGACGGTGTTGTGTATGCAGAAGTACGTGGTGCTCCAGAGTTATTTACAAATAAAGGTCTGACAATGTCGGATGTCATTGAGGCAACGCTTGAGGGCTATCGACTTGGTGAGGCAGAAGCAAAGGCTGAAGGTTTTTCTATCCAAGTAACATCGATTCTTTGCGGAATGCGACAGAACAAATTGTCGCAAGAAGTTGCAGAATTAGTAGTCAAATATCGCGATGCTGGAGTTGTTGGATTTGATATTGCTGGCCCTGAAGATGGTTTCCCACCTAGTGATCAAATAGAAACTTTTGATTATCTACGTCGCGAAAATGCACACTTCACGATTCACGCGGGAGAGGCCTACGGATTGCCATCAATTTGGGAGGCAATTCAATTATGCGGTGCTGAGCGATTAGGCCATGGAGTGCGAATCATTGATGACATTGATTTTTCTGGTCCTACTGCAAAACTTGGACGACTATCTTCCTATGTCCGCGATCGTCGAATACCTCTAGAACTATGTCCTACTTCAAATTTACAAACAGGGGCTGTTCATACAATCAAGGATCACCCAATTGGGAAGTTAGCAAAACTAAGATTTAGAATTACGTTGAACACAGATAATAGATTGATGAGTCAGACTTCGATGTCCCACGAGATGAGTGAGCTAGTCAATGCATTTGACTGGAATTTCACAGACCTACAACGCGTCACAATAAATGCGCTCAAGAGTGCATTTATCCCATTTGAGGAACGACTCGCAATTATTGAAGAGGTTGTAAAGCCTGCCTATTTATCAATCTCTGCTGAGTAATGTTCTAAGCGGTTCTCGCAGTATTTCCAACTGCGATTGCGCTCTTTTTTCATCAGCTGCAATTACCTCTATGTAACATTTCATCTTTGGTTCAGTGCCACTTGGGCGAATAATGACGCGAATACCACCTGCAAGCCAGATTCGAATTCCCTCTGTTGGTGGCAAATCATTTGAAGGTTTTGCAAGATCATCAATTGATTCAACGAGAAGGCCTGCAATCTCCTTTGGCGCATTGGCGCGAAGGTCGGCGAGGATGTGATCCATTTTGTTCAGATCAGTAAAGCGGATTGAAATCTGTTCTGTTGCGTGAAAACCATCTCTCTTCCACACTTCATTGAGCAAATCTTGCAAAGTCTTATCTTCCTGGGCGAGATCGCTAGCAATCTGCGCTAAATACAATGCTGCAGAAATCCCATCTTTATCATTAACTGTTTTTGAATCGACACAGTAACCAATTGCTTCTTCATAGCCAAATGTCAGATTCTCTATTTTTGCTAGCCACTTGAAGCCAGTAAGAGTCTCTTTGAAATCGAGTGAATAGTGATGGGCAATCTTTTTGAGAGCAGAGGATGAAACAATGGAATTAGCAAAAGTTCCTTTCTTTATGGTGCGAGCAATTGCTTCACCGAATATGACTCCAAGTTCATCTCCGCGCAACATGCGCCACTGCCCTTGCAAATCTTTGATTGCAGCAGCACATCGATCAGCATCGGGATCATTAGCAATTACTAAATCGGCATCGAATGCGCGTGCAGTCTCGAGCGCTAAATCAATTGCACCAGGTTCTTCTGGGTTAGGAAATGCGACAGTTGGAAAGTTAGGGTCAGGCTTTGCTTGTGCATCGACAAGAATAAGAGATGCAAAGCCACTGGAATGAAATACGCGCTGAACAGTCTCAGTTCCAACTCCATGCATTGCTGTATAAACAATTTTGAGATCCCCTGGGTTTTTAGCAAGACGAGCAGTGCGATGAATATATTTCTCAATTACTTCTTCATCTAATAGTTCCCATGTGTTACTTCGTGGCACAGATTTGAGCGAAGTTATCCCTGCAATTTCTTGAGCAATTGATGTATCTGTTGGATTCACTATTTGCGAAGCGTTGTAATTGATTCCATCGACAATTCCGCCCAAATAAACTTTATAACCGTTATCTTGCGCAGGATTATGACTAGCTGTAACCATCACTCCAACATCACAACCAAGCTCCTTGGTGGCAAAAGCCAATACTGGAGTGGGAAGTGGTCGAGGCAGAACAAAGACTTTCATTCCTGCACCTGCAAATATTTGCGCGCTATCGCGTGTGAATTCTTCCGATCCATAACGTGCATCACGTCCAATAACAACTGAAGTCAGCCCGCGCTTTTTCATATAAGCCACAAGTCCAGCAGCGGTGCGCCCAACAACTGCGCGATTCATACACGATGGTCCTGGTCCTAGTGGCCCGCGTAATCCAGCAGTACCAAATTCCAAAAATCCTGAAAATGATTTTCGCAGATTATCTTCATCATTAGAATCTAGCCAAAGTTGTAATTGGGCAGCGTTCTTTGGATCAGGATCATCGGCAATCCACTGCTCAACTTCATCAAGGAATATTTGATCCATTGTCTTACAGTAACTTCGGAATAACCCCTTTGAGAAGCGCACCCATTGAATCAGCAGCTGCCTTACCTGCAGCAATTACCTCTTCGTGATTGAGCTTTTCGCCAGTGACTCCAGCCGCCGCATTTGTAACTAGTGAGATACCTAGAACTTCTGCGCCGAGTGCATGTGCTGCAATTGCTTCTGGCACAGTAGACATTCCAACAAGGTCAGCACCCATTGCTCGCATCATCAAAATTTCTGCAGGTGTTTCATATGTCGGACCACGCCAATGCACATAAACACCTTCCTGCAGAGAGGCATCTTCATTTTTTACAATTGCGCGAATTCTCTTGCTGTATAGATCTGTGAGATCGACAAAGTGCGCGCCAATCAGGGGTGATGTTGCAGTGAGCGAAATATGGTCTCGGATCAAAACTGGCTGACCAACTCGATATTCCTTATTGATTCCGCCACATGCATTAGTCAGAATCACAATTTTGCATCCTGCTTTTACTGCAGTGCGAACGCTATGTACTACAGGTTCAATTCCTTTTCCCTCATAAAGATGTGTGCGACCAAGAAATACAAGTGCGCGAATTTTCTTTGAGCCGTTATGGATTTCATAGGAACGAACTTTTCCCGAGTGACCTTGCACAGCAGGTGGCAAGAAACCAGTAATTTCATCAGCATCGCACTCATAAGCCGGTGTTCCAAGAGCATCTACTGCGCTAACCCAACCCGACCCCATAACTAGTGCAATGTCGTGGGATGCAATTCCTGTGCGCTTAGCGATTTCATCGGCAGCAACTTGAGCTGCAGCGAGCGGATCCTTATATAGAAGTTCAGTATTACTCATGCCTCAATAATGTCACAGAGACGAGTACCACTTGCAACGGTATCGCCAATTACTGCTGTGAGATCAGAAATAACGCCATCTTTATGAGCAACGAGTGGTTGCTCCATCTTCATTGCTTCAAGAACGATGACAAGATCGCCCACCTTCACGCTTTGACCAGCTTCGACAGCAATTTTTACGACGGTACCTTGCATTGGACTCTTGAGTGAATTTCCTGCAGCAGCGCCCGAGAGTGATTTCTTTGTACGATGGCGTTTCACAACAGGTGCGGGCGCATGGACTAATACATCAAAGCGCTTTCCATTAATTTCGGCAACTAATTGTTGTGGCGCCATATGTGTTTGGAGTGCAGGCTCTACTCCAACGTAGGCAGGAATCTCATTGACAAATTCATTTTCAATATAACTTGTATAGATACTGAATTTTTCAGTGAAGGCACTATCTTCAAGAATTGCACGGTGAAATGTCAGAGCGGTTGCAAGGCCATCAACTTTGAACTCTGCTAGCGCACGACGGGCGCGTTCAATCGCTTCTTTACGAGTAGCGCCGGTAACAATGAGTTTGGCAAGGAGTGAATCAAAATTTCCGCCAATCGTGTCGCCATTTCTAAAGCCTGCATCCACGCGCACACCAGGACCTGTTGGAATCTCCCATTGCGTTATGCGTCCTGGTGCAGGCAAGAATGAGCGACCAGGATCTTCACCATTGATTCGAAATTCGAGTGAATGACCACGAATAACAGGATCATCGAAGCCAAGTGATTCGCCCATAGCAATTCTAAATTGTTCGCGAACTAAATCAATTCCTGTAACTTCTTCGCTAACTGGGTGTTCTACCTGAAGACGAGTATTTACTTCAAGAAATGAAATAGTTCCATCTAAACCAATAAGGAATTCGCATGTACCTGCGCCTATATATCCAGCCTCTTTCATAATCGCTTTACTTGAGCGATACAACTCTTCATTCTGAGCATCAGTAAGAAATGGCGCAGGTGCCTCCTCTACCAATTTTTGGTGGCGGCGCTGTAATGAACAATCGCGAGTACTAATTACAACTGCATGGCCATGCTTATCCACTAATACTTGAGTTTCAACGTGACGAGGTTTATCTACATAGCGTTCAACAAAACATTCACCACGACCAAAGCCAGATATTGCTTCGCGGACAGCGGATGCAAATAGCTCTGGAATTTCTTCCATTGTGCGCGCAACCTTGAGTCCACGACCACCACCACCATGTGCTGCTTTGATAGCGACGGGCAATCCATGCTCTTTAGCGAAGGCGGTAACTTCTTCGTGGCCCTCAACTGGATCTTTTGTACCAGCGACAAGTGGAGCGCCAGCTTTAGCTGCAATTTTGCGTGCAGAAACTTTATCTCCCAGTGCGCGAATTGCAGCAGGTGGAGGTCCTATCCAAATTAACCCTGCATCGATAACTGCTTGTGCAAAGTTCGCATTTTCAGATAAAAAGCCATAACCAGGGTGAACAGAATCAGCACCAGATTTTTTAGCAACTTCAATCAATTTTTCAATATTCAAATAGGTTTGGGTTGCAGTTATCCCATCGAGTGAAAATGCATAATCTGCACTCAGGGCATGCAATGAGTTGCGATCTTCTTGAGAGTAGACCGCAACACTTTCAAGCCCATGGTCTTTACATGCACGAATGACGCGTAATGCAATTTCTCCTCTATTAGCAATGAGTACGCGTTTCATACCATTTCCTTTACTTCTGGCCACGAATAGCCAAGTTGCTTCATCGCTTTGCGCAAGAATGGCATAGAAATTCCAACAACATTTGTGTAATCGCCTTCAATGGATGGAATAAATGGTGAACTAAATCCATCGAGAGTGAAACCACCAGCAACATGGAGTGGCTCACCGGATGCAACGTAATCATCTATTTCATCATCAGTCATATCGGAAAAAGTAACTTTTGTAGTCACGCGATCTGAAATCTCGATATCTCTTGCTGTATCAATTATGCAATGACCAGTATGTAAGTATCCAGAGTTGCCTCGTACTCGTGATGCACGTTCTTTTGCAATTGTGGGATCTCCGGGTTTCCCAAGTGACTCACCTTCGAATTCAAATGTTGAATCACAGCCAATAATTATTGCTGGATAATCTATTTGGTCACGAATAGTGTGCGCTTTTGTTATAGCAAGAGCAATCACCATATCGGCAGGGGAGAGAGAGTTGAAAAATGGAGTCTCTTCATCGACATGGCTCACCATAATTTTTGGTTTCAATCCTGCAGATTCTAATAACCGTCGTCTTGATGCAGATTGAGATGCAAGAACAACTGTTGGCATTTATGATTTTTTCTTTGTGCCAAAAGTAATTTGGTGTGGCAGAGGTTTACGCAATTGAGGCAAGCCAAAGAGACTGCGCTTAATTACTGGCTCGAGTTTTTCAGGAGGATTGGCAATGAGTACCTCCCGAATTGCTTCCAATTCTTGCGGGGTCGGATTTCCAGATGTAACAGTAAATTTCATTAGAGTGGAATATTTCCATGTTTGCGCGCAGGCAATGAATCTCGCTTTGTCTTCAATGTTCTAAATGCCTTTGTTATGTAGGCGCGTGATTGATTTGGTTCGATAACTGTGTCAATAATTCCACGTTCAGCGGCAAGATATGGATTAGCAAGTGTTTCGTTATATTCCTCGACTAATTGAGCGCGTTTTTTCTCTGGATCTTTTGCTTCACTCAATTCACCACGGTAAAGAATATTTACAGCACCTTGTGCACCCATCACTGCAATTTCCGCAGTAGGCCACGCAAAGTTAATATCACTACCTAAGTATTTAGAGCCCATAACAATAAATGCACCGCCGTAGGCTTTACGAGTAATAAGTGTGACAAGTGGGACCGATGCTTCGGCGTAGGCATAGAGCAATTTTGCCCCACGGCGAATAATGCCGTTCCACTCTTGTTCAGTTCCTGGCAAGAAGCCTGGTACATCTACAAGGGTAAGAATAGGAATATTGAATGCATCGCAAAAACGAACAAATCGTGCTGCTTTTTCACTTGAATTGATATCGAGTGTTCCAGCTAATTGTTGTGGCTGGTTAGCAATTATTCCTACAGATTGGCCTTCAATACGGCCGAAACCAACAATGATGTTGGGTGCGTAGAGTGCATGAACTTCTAAGAATTCGCCTTCATCAAGTAGGGCATTGATGAGAACTTTCATATCGTAGGGCTGATTAGTGCTATCTGGAATAAGAGTATCTAAGGCGATATCACTTGCCTTTTTATCGAGAACTTCTGTCGGCGGAAGTTGTGGAACGCCATCCAGATTATTACTTGGCAAATAGGAAAGAAGTGCTTTTACATAGTCGATGGCATCTTCTTCGCTCTCAGCTAAATAATGAGAATTTCCAGTTCGAGTGTTATGTGTAAGTGCGCCGCCAAGTTCTTCCATGCCGACATCTTCACCAGTTACAGTTTTGATGACATCTGGGCCAGTAATAAACATATGTGAAGTTTCGTTGACCATAACCGTAAAGTCAGTGAGCGCGGGTGAGTAAGCAGATCCGCCTGCGCATGGTCCGAGAACCAATGAAATTTGTGGGATTACTCCTGATGAGCGTGTATTGAGGCGAAATATTTTTCCATAACCACCAAGGGATGCAACGCCTTCTTGAATTCGCGCTCCACCAGAATCATTAATACCAATCAATGGAATGCCACTCTTGAGTGCAAATTCTGCGATCTTCACGATCTTTTCTGCATGCACTTCGCCAAGACTTCCACCCATAATTGTGAAATCTTGTGAGTACAGAGCAATTGGACGACCATCTACCGTTGCTGTTCCAATCACAACGCCGTCACCATAGGGACGATTCTTTTCCATTCCGAATTTTGTTGAACGATGGCGGGCAAACTCATCGATTTCAGTAAATGAATCTTCATCGACGAGTGCGCTGATTCGCTCACGAGCCGTCATCTTGCCTTTTGCATGTTGCTTCTCAACTGCGCGCGCTGAACCAGCGTGCACAGCCTCTTCTACGCGTGCGCGTAAATCTTCAATTTTTCCTGCAGTTGTATGGAGATCACTCATACCCCTACGGTACTAGGCGTGAGCAATGAAGTGCTAAGAACTCCACTCGATGAAGCGGAGATCAATTCAAAAATTGCGCCGTACTGGCGGGTAAGCGTGGTCGAACTCACTGGTTCAACACAGAACGATCTACTACAACTTATTGAGTCAAAAAATGCATTAGATGGTCAAGTAATTGTTACTGAATTTCAAAGTCATGGACGCGGAAGATTAGATAGAACATTTGAAGCACCCACAAAGAGTGCACTTCTTTTTTCCTTTTACATTAAACCTCGCAGACAAAGAAGTGAATGGGGTTTCATTCCACTCATTGCAGGCTTGAGTCTTGCATGTACGATTTCCACATTAGATTCTGCAATAAATGTTTCATTGAAATGGCCAAACGATTGCATTATCAATGAAAAAAAATGTGCTGGAATAATTGCACAAACTACTGATGAAGGAATAGTTATTGGAATTGGTCTCAATGTTTCAATGACCTCAAGTGAACTACCAGTTCCAAGTGCAACATCACTTGCTATTGAAGGCTCAAATATTACTGATAGGAATCTCCTTCTTTCTCACATCCTAAATACATTTGCAGAGCTCTTTGAAGCCTGGGAAGAGGGATCTGAGTTGTTGAACGAATATGCCAATGTGAGCAGCACTATTGGCAAAAAAGTTCGAATCCAACTGCCTGGTGGAGAAAACCTTGAGGCAACTGTTGCTCGTATTTCACATACTGGCGAACTTGTACTCGATGATGGAAGGCATATCAGCGCAGGCGATGTGATTCATCTACGATAACGCTCGTGAAAAACTCTTTTCCAACTGTGGGCGTCATTGGTGCCGGTCAGTTAGCCCGCATGATGGTGGCACCAGCTACGTCACTAGGAATCGATTTACTCTTACTCGCTGCGGAAGAAAATGATTCAGGGGCTCAAATTACTAATTCTGTAACCGGTGATTTTCGCGATTTAGAAATGGTTCGCGAATTTGCGAAAAAATGTGATGTTATTACTTTTGAACATGAACTTATACCACTAGCGATTATCAAAGCGTTAGAAAGTGATGGCGTTGTTGTTCGTCCAAGTTCAGCCTCTTTCATCTATTCACAGAATAAAGCCGCAATGCGCGAATTCCTCAAGGATTTTCCAGCGCCTCAATGGAAAGTTATATCAAATTCGGATGAAGTCACGAAATTTCCAGTGATTGCTAAATCAATTTCAGGAGGATATGACGGCAGAGGAGTCTGGAAAGTAGATTCGTTAGATCAACTCGAAGAGATATTGCTAGAAACAAATCAACTTCTTATAGAGGAACTCATCGATTTTGACTTTGAAATTGCAGTGATGGTGGCTCGTTCACCACATGGACAAGCAACGACATGGACTCCAACTCAGACAGTTCAAAAAGATGGCATCTGCACAATGACAATTACGCCGTCACCTGATTTATCTGATTCGCTCAGTGCGAAGGCGCAAAAACTAGCGCTAGATATTGCTGCTCATGTTGGAGTCGTAGGTGTGATGGCAGTTGAAATGTTTGTTCGTGGTGAGGAACTTTATGTCAATGAACTTGCTATGCGTCCTCACAACTCAGGACATTGGACAATTGATGGCGCTAAGACATCTCAATTCGAACAACATCTAAGAGCAGTGCTTGATTTGCCCCTCGGCGATCCTTCCATGACAGCGCGCAATGTCGTTATGGGAAATATTCTTGGTGGAGAAAAAGAAGATATGTATCGTCCATATTTACATTTGATGGCGCGCAACCCAGATCTCAAGTTCCACCACTATAGAAAAGAGGTGAAACCAGGGCGAAAGATTGGCCACATTAACGCTTTGGGCGATCATCTCGTAGAATTACGTGCAGATGTAGAACATGCTTTGGCCTATATGAGTGGAGAGATTGATGAGTGATGTAGCAATCATCATGGGATCAGATTCTGATTGGCCAATCATGGAAGATGCAGCAAAGGTTCTTGATTCCCTCGGCATCTCATATAGCGCTGAAGTTGTCTCAGCTCATCGCATGCCACTTGAAATGGTTGAGTTTGCACAAAGTGCTGCAAGTAAAGGATTCAAAGTAATTATTGCAGGTGCTGGTGGCGCTGCTCATCTTCCAGGAATGGTTGCATCCCTTACTGCACTGCCTGTTATCGGTGTACCCGTTGCTCTCAAAAATCTTGATGGAATGGATTCACTTCTCTCGATAGTGCAAATGCCAGCAGGTGTACCGGTAGCAACAGTAGGAGTTGGTAATGCAAAGAATGCAGCACTACTTGCAGCGCGCATTCTTGGTATCAGCGATAAAGATATTTCTTCGAAAGTAAGTAAGGCTCTAGAAGAGCTAAATGTAGAAGCAAAAGCAAAAGGTGCCAGTCTTAGCGCTAAGCGAAATCAGAAGACTGGTTTTTGATTTATTTATTTCGGTATTCAATAGCAGGACAGCGATCCATAATCGCAATAAGGCCCGCATTTATGGCTCTCGCAACTGCTTCGTGATCAATAACATCTAACTGAAGCCAGACAGCTTTTGCACCAATTGCTATCGCTTCATCGACGACCTTGCCAACTAATTGAGAATTTACAAAACAATCAACAACATCGACAGGAGTAGGTATCTCTGCAAGTGTCTTGTATCCAGTTTCACCATGAACTGTTTCTGCTCGCGGATATACAGGAATAATCCGATGGCCTTTATTCTGTAATAATTGCGCTACTCCAAATGCTGCACGATCAGGATTATTTCCAAGTCCAACAACAGCCCATGTTTTCATTGCAAGAACTGCATCAATATCTGCTTGCGAATTAATCGGTGCGCCCCAATGCATGAACGCGCCATCCTGCATTGCGCCATTTGTCACGATCGAGCATATTTCGACCATCAATAAGGAATTTAGACTTTACAAGTTGACCTATCGCAGCGGGATCTAACTCTCGATATTCTTTCCATTCGGTCAAGTGCAAAATCGCATCTGCATCCTTGACTGCAACTCTTACATCCTCTTCAAATGCCAGAGTTGGGAAACGCTTGCGTGCAGGTTCAATTCCTTTAGGGTCATGCACAATAACTTTTGCACCAGCAGCATGTAATTGCGCAGCGATATCTAGTGCTGGGGAATCGCGAACATCATCACTATCTGGTTTGAATGTTGCACCAAGGACAGCAATTCTATATTTAGTGAGATCTTCAGATAAATCAGCGCGCACAACATCGATAACTCTCTGGCGAGCACGTAAATTGATTTGATCAATCTCTCGCAAGAATTCAAGGGCTTGCTTGGCACCTAACTCTTCTGCGCGAGCCATAAATGCACGAATATCTTTTGGAAGGCATCCGCCACCGAAACCAATTCCTGCTTGCAGGAATCTATTTCCGATGCGAGGGTCATAACCTATTGCCTTTGCAAGTACTGTTACATCCCCACCTGCTGCTTCGCAAACTTCAGCCATTGCATTGATAAATGAAATCTTTGTTGCAAGAAATGAGTTTGCTGCAACTTTGACGAGCTCTGCAGTTGGAAGATCTGCGCGAATCCAAGGTGTCCCAAGAGCAATCACAGGGGCATAAACCTCTTTGAGAATCGTCTCTGCACGATCATTTGCGACGCCAACAACAAGACGATTTGGAGTCAGAGTATCTTCGACGGCAAATCCCTCACGTAAAAATTCTGGATTCCATGCAAGATCTGCATGGGGAGCACTTATCGCTAATTGATCACGCAACATCTGAGCAGTTCCCACTGGAACCGTTGATTTACCAACGACTAATGATCCATTTTTCAAATATGGTGCAATTGCTGCAACTGATGCTTTTACATATGTTAGATCTGCGGCAAGACCATCTTTACTCTGCGGAGTTCCAACGCAAATAAAATGCACATCCGCATCTGCAACCGCAGAAAAATCTGTTGTAAAAGTAAGTCGGCCTGTCTTTATTTCACTAACAAGAAGTGTGTCCAGCCCTGGTTCGTAGAATGGAAGTTCACCACGGGAGAGTTGGGCAATCTTTTGTGCATCTGTATCGACACCAATAACTGTGAAACCAAGGGAGGACATACAGGCCGCATGCGTTGCACCTAAATAACCTGTACCAACGACTGAGAGCTTGAGCGTCATATCGTCAGTCTATCTATTTGAGCGCACCGCATGGATCTTCATCGGCTGTTCGTGTCTTGAATTTATCAACGATAGTTACCTTTGGGGTTGTTGTTGAACTTGCAGATGGTGAAGGTGTGACCTCATCAATAATTGGCAAATCATCGCGTAGTCGCTGGAAAAGCTCAGGCGCAAGGACTGAATCCCATGTAACAACAGAACCTACCCCAGGTACTCGGGCATTTGTATTACCTAATGGAATTGTTAGCGTGCGAACTTTGCCAGGCGATAAATTTTTCATCTGTTTTGCAAGTGTCAATAAATCACTTTGATTGAGATTTGAATCTGTCTTCAAACTAGCAATAGTTGCATTGAAAAAATTTACTAGTTTTATTGGGTTGAGAAGAACTCCAGTACTCGTTGCTTTACGAAGTACAGCACTCATGAATTGCTGCTGACGTTGCATGCGACCAAGATCGCCCATCCCATCAAAATCTCGTGTGCGCACATATTTCAACGATTCGATTCCATTGAGCGTGTGAACTCCTGCGGCAAGAACGAGGTGACTATTTGGATCATCAATATCTCGCTTCGTACATACTTGAATACCGCCAAGAGCATCTACGATTCCAGCAAAACCTGCGAAACTAACTTCGATGTAGTGATCAATTTTCAGATTAGATTTTGCTTCAAAAGTTTGGATAAGCAAAGGTGCACCACCCCACGCAAAGGCAGCATTTATCTTCGCTTGTGTTGCGCCAATTTGAGATTTACCACCCATACTTGTGTGCGCAGGGACAGTTACAAGTGAATCGCGGGGGATGGAGATAATCATCGCTTTATCTCGCGATTTACTTATGTGCACCAAGAGCATGGTGTCTGAACGACCACCAGCAGCAGTCTTTGTGCTTCCCACGCGCAATAATTTCTGTTGCTCTTTCGTCAAACCTTCTCGAGTATCTGAACCCACTAAGAGATAATTGAGAGCCTTGGAAGTTTTTTCAGGGCGTGATTTTAAGCCACCGAAAACATCGATGCGATCAATCGAACCACTCACTTGGCCAAGTGCAAGCCAAGAGAATGTTGAAAGGAGAATGATGCCCACAGAGAGTGAGGTAATTATTCGAATCGGTCGCGTCGCCTTCACAAGGAGAGCGTACTTGGACGATACGGTGGAGGGGTTATGACGACATCAGCAAATGAGTTATATGGCTCACCGAAGCGTCAGATATCTATCATCCTGCCTCTTCTCAATGAAGCAGATCATCTTGAAGAGTCAATTCATTCGATACTTTCTCAGGATTATTTAGGGGAGATTGAAATAATTCTTGCTATCGGGCCATCTCATGATGAGACAGAAAAGATTGCGCAGCAACTCGCACATAAAGATTCGCGGATAATAATTGTTGCAAACCCAAGTGGACGTACAGCGAGTGCTTTGAATTTGGCAGTAGCTGCCTCTCATTATTCAATTATTGTTAGAGTTGATGGCCACTCTCAAATACCAAATAATTATCTGACACTTGTTTCATCAATACTTGAAGAAACTGGCGCAGTAAATGTTGGCGGAGTTATGAATGCACAAGGTCGTACACTTTTTGAACGTGGAGTTGCACGTGCTATGAAGAGCGCACTCGGTGTTGGTGCATCACGCTTTCATACAGGGGGCGCAGCAGGGGAAGTAGATACTGTTTACCTTGGAGCATTTAGAAAAGAAGCATTGCTTGCTGCTGGTGGCTTTGATGAAAGATTTACACGTGCACAAGATTGGGAACTCAATCACAGATTGCGCAATGCTGGAGGAAAGATCTATTTCGATCCACGACTCGTTGTAACGTATAGACCACGCTCAACTGTGCTTGCACTTGCAAAGCAATATTTCAATTATGGGCGCTGGCGCAGGGTTGTCTCGCGTACTCATCAGGGAACAATCAATTATCGCTATCTTGCACCACCTATTGCCGTGCTGGGAAGTTCGCTCTCAATTCTGATGAGTTTATTTTTTTCAACAATATTTATCGTTCCGTTAGCAATCTATCTATCCTTTATTTTGCTTGCATCATTTCGAATTGCTCGATCTATCGGTGAAATCATCTGCATGCCTCTTATTCTGCTGACGATGCATATTTCATGGGGCATTGGATTCATTACTTCACCTAAATCACTTGCCCCTAAGGCCAAGTAAGACATATCTCCATGCCTCGCTGAGGTAACCTTTCATCTATGAGTGCCCCTCTTCAAGTCTACGAACCATTCCGGGCAGGCCTTCCCCCGCTAGGTCGCTATTGGAAGTCACTGTGGGCACGTCGAACTTTTATTTCTCAGTACTCAAAATCTGAATTACGAGAACAGCATTTTGATTCAGTCTTTGGGCAATTATGGTTAGTCCTCAACCCATTGCTGCTCTCCGCTGTCTATTTCCTACTTATTGTCATCATTGGCGGCAGTAGTGATTCAACTCGATACGGCCATCTAACAGCTAGTTTGTTTTTGTTTTATTTAGTAAGCAATAGCCTTACAGGTGGCGTCAAATCAGTAACGGCTGGACAACGTCTAATTCTCAACACCGCATTCCCGCGCATCATGCTTCCGATATCAGCGACAATTATTGCGCTCTTCAAATTCATACCGACCCTTTTAGTTTTTTTAGTTATGAGAACGATTATTGGTCTTCCCTTTGGATGGGAGATGCTTTGGGCAATTCCTGTATTTTTCATAACAATGCTTTTTGCATTAGGTGTTGCAATCACTATTTCATGTGTAAATGTTTATTTTCGAGATATAACTAGTTTCTTACCGTATCTGACACGGACTCTGCTCTATCTTTCACCAATTCTTTATGAAGCCTCTAGTCTGTCTCCAAAACTACGTGCATTAGAAATTTTCAATCCACTATTTCCGATCTTAGATTCTTGGTCTAAAGCAGTGGTTCATTCACAAGTTCCTGAAACATCGAGCATGCTTCAAGGCCTTGCTTGGGCATTAGTAATTTTTCTAGTTGGTACATATTTCTTCCTATCAAGGGAGCGTGAATTTGCCGTCCGTCTCTAACACACCATTGATTACCAATGAAGTTGCGGTTTCAGTTCGCAATCTTGGTCTTACATACACAACTGCGATAGATCGCAGACCAACTCTCAAGGCGCGACTAAAAAGTTTTGGTGGCAAACAGACAAGAACTATTCGCGCTCTCGATGATGTAAATCTTGATATTGAGTATGGTCAAGTATTAGGAGTAATTGGTACAAACGGTGCAGGAAAATCTTCCTTGATGCGCGTAATTGCAGGAATCTTGCCTCCATCTCAAGGACGAGTTGAAGTGTATGGAAGCGTAAGCACTCTGCTGGCACTTGGAGTTGGTTTCAATCCTGCAATGTCTGGTCGCGACAACGTACTCCTTGGTGGCCTAGCCGCTGGAATGAGTCGCAAAGAGATTGAGCAACATTTTGATGAAATCGCTGATTTTTCTGAATTGGGAGAAGCGATTGATTCACCAATGCGCACATATTCCTCTGGAATGTATGCCCGTCTAGCTTTTTCAGTGGCAGCAACTGTTCGTCCAGATATTCTCATAGTAGATGAAGCACTGAGTACTGGAGATGCTAAGTTCAAGGAGAAAAGTCTCAACAGAATAAAGGAATTGCGCAGTGAAGATCGTGCACTTATTTTGGTTAGCCACGCTATGAGAACGCTACGAGAAACTTGTAATGACATCGCTTGGCTACACAAAGGCAAACTCATTCAACGCGGTGAGCCAAATACTGTCATTGATGCCTACCAAGAATTTCTTCATCTCGGAAAGAGTGCAGTTGTCGATGAGGATCTCTAAGAGCCTTATTGCAATACTTTCTCTTCAGCTCTTTCTTCCGCCAGCCCATGCAATTGATATTCCTACCTCATTTTCTTTTCGTGGCTCTGGTTATGGCCATGGCGTTGGAATGAGTCAAATAGGTGCACGAGCAATGGCTCTCGCAGGTCAAACACCTATATCAATTCTTCAGTATTACTATTCAGGCGTTGAAATTGAGTCACTGCCGGATACACAAACTATTCGAGTAAATATTGGTCACTTACTCAAGAACATCAAACTTTCTACCACTACTTCTAACTCGACCCTAAGCGCATTTATCTCAAATGATAAAGCGGTGGCACAGATTCCATCTAAGAGTTCATTTTTATTCTCAATCTCTGGCTCACAGATTTCTCTCACATCGATGACAGGTAAGAAGAGCCAACTAATAACACGAAACCGAGAATTCACACTCCGATGGAGTGGAGAGAGTGCAACAGTTTCGGTAACTAACCCCAAAGGAACTTTGAAGTATAAATACGGCCAAATTCAATTAAAGTCGGTTCGCACAAAAGAGGGAAAATATTTCATTGAAGCAACAAATTCTTTGCGCTTGCACGATGAATACCTCTATGGAATCGGAGAAGTCCCATCCTCTTGGCCAGCGGCAGCGCTACAAGCTCAAGTGATCGCTTCACGGACATATGCGCTGAGCAAAATTGGAAGCATTAAGAGTTCCTGTGATTGCAATTTATATGACTCTATTTCTGACCAAAGTTTTATCGGGTTTGCAAAAGAGAGCGAGCCGTTTTATGGAAAATTTTGGAAAGAAGCGGTAGATGCAACTATGTCGAGTGATTCAACAGGAATTGCAATCACGATGGCGGGCGTGCCTATCACCGCCTATTTCACATCTTCTACTGGTGGCCAAACAGAATCGGCTATCAACGCTTGGGGGAGTGAACGATTATTTGCATTGAGTGTTCCAGATTCGGCAAGTGTCGATATTGCACTCAACCCTCGCTATGCAAAATGGGATCGCACAGTTTCTCAAGAGATAGTGGCTGCGGCATTTCTGCTTCCCGATGTTGCAACATTGGAAATTGTCAATAAAAATTCCACCGGAACAGTTGCGATGATTAGAGCCGTATCGAGTGCAGGTGTTGAAGTTCTTTTACGCGGAGAAACGTTTAGAAGTCGAACAAAGATTCCATCTGCTTGGTTTGAATTAGTCAGCGTGCAGAACTGAGTTGAGTCCACCCCAAGAGCCAGTGCGCATAACAACTTCTAGGCAACCATCTTGAGAGTTTCGGCGAAACAATAAATTATTGGCACCAGAGAGAGTTCCAGCTTTTACAATCTCACCATCAGGAAGTCGAACTTTTGCTGCAGCAGTAATGTATGTGCCTGCCTCGATGACGCAATTTTCGCCTAGGGAAATTCCAAGTCCGGAATTAGCTCCGAGTAAACATTTCTTTCCAATTGAAATCACTTGCTTTCCACCACCGCTGAGTGTTCCCATAATCGAAGCACCGCCACCGATATCGCTTCCATCATCGACTATAACGCCAGCAGAAATGCGCCCTTCAACCATAGATGTACCTAGAGTTCCCGCATTGAAATTTACAAATCCTTCGTGCATCACTGTTGTGCCATGTGCAAGGTGAGCACCAAGTCGGACTCGATCAGCATCAGCAATACGAACACCACTAGGAATTACGTAATCAACCATGCGCGGAAATTTATCTATTCCAAGTACATTCACATTGCCATATGCAGCTTTGAGTTTTGCGCGCGTCATCTCAAAACCTTCGACAGCGCAGGGACCATAGGAAGTCCACACAACATTATTGAGAATTCCAAATATTCCATCGAGGTTGAGACCATGAGGTTTTACAAGGCGATGTGAGAGTAAGTGGAGGCGAAGATAGGCATCACTGACAGAAGTTGGTGCTTTATCTAAATCAATCTCAATACTTACAAGTTCTTTTGAAACTCCGCGAATCGCATCAATACCAACTAAGGCTTGTAAATCCGAAGGCACTGCAGGTAGCGCTCCAAGAGTTGGTTGTGGAAACCATGTATCGAGAACGACCCCGCTGGCGATTGTCGCTATTCCGTGGCCAGATGCATGCATACTCATAAGCCAAGCCTAACCCCTATTCTTCTTCTCATGCGTATCGCCGTCTTTTGCTCCTCATCACCGACTATCGACAAGAAATATGTCGAGCTGGCACATGAACTAGGTAAGGCCATTGGTGAAAAAAATTGGGAACTCGTCACAGGTGGTGGCCATATTTCAATGATGGGCGCTGTGGCACGCGGTGCACGAGAAGTTTTAGGAAAGACAATCGGCGTAATCCCGCAAGCACTAGTAGATATTGAATTTGCTGATCACGATAGCGATGAACTCCATATTGTAGAAACAATGGGGGAGCGCAAAGCAATGATTACAGATATTTCAGATGCCTTTATAACGATGCCAGGTGGGGCCGGCACTCTTGAAGAATTCTTCGAAATTTGGGTTGGGAGATATTTGAAGTTTCACAATAAGCCAGTAATTATTTTAGATCCCTATGGCTTATATTCACCACTACACGAATTAATTCTTCATTTAGAATCGGAAAATTTTATAAAGCCTGGAATGCGCGAACTTGTTACTTGGTGCACCACTGTAGAAGAAGCAATTACGGCGTGCGCCTAGATGAATAATTCAATAGCTATAACTGTCAAACTTCCGGTCTCGATTGAGAGAGCATGGAATTCAATTCAAGATTGGGAATCTCAGAGCGACTGGATGTTGCAAACTCGGGTCTGGGTTACATCTGAGATTCGAGAAGGTATCGGTACAGAGATTGAAGCATTCACTGGGTTGATACCGAGTAAGAAATTTTTTGGGATATTAGATTCAATGCGCGTCACACAATGGAACCCGCCGTACTCTTGTGAAGTTTTGCATACAGGAAAAATAATTAAGGGCACAGGTCTATTTCGACTTGAGAAGATCAATGATGAAGAAACACTTTTCCATTGGTCAGAGATTGTGATTGCACCGCGAGCGCTCTTCTTGCTCACCCTTCCAGGCCTATATATTGGCGTACGAATCTCTTTGAGCAGGTTTGCACGAGCCCTTGCTCGAACCGGTGGATCAGGCGAGTAATCTCATCCATTATGAGTGAGCCCCAAAGCGTTGCGCAGGCACTTGCCTCGCTACCCGAAGAGGAGCGCTTCATTTTGACTATGCACTTTATGAAGTCAATGTCGGCGCAAGAGATAGCCTCCTTGCTTGGAGTACCAGAGCGCTCTGTTAGCGCCCTCATAATCAGCGGTAAAGCGCGAATTCACCTCATTCTTGGCCTTTAGTCGCGCACGATTTCGCGCAAGTGCGCTTTATGCGAGATACTTCTCCTCTTATACCCATGCTTGCTACGT
>CAMDHH010000009.1 GCA_945898065.1 Bifidobacterium breve | reverse complement strand
GTCGTACGCGAATCGGCAAAGCCTAATTTCGTATAACTTCTAGGCTGTGGGAGACTTCGTCAAATGATCTCCACACAGGCTCTTGAATTGCGTGCTGGGGCAAGACTCTTAGTATCTGGCGTCACTGTTCGCATCAATCATGGTGACCGTATTGGATTCGTTGGCCGAAATGGCGCTGGCAAAAGCACTCTGGCAAAAGTTCTTGCAGGTGAGACTATGCCTGCGGGTGGCGCAGTAAATCGCACAGGAAAAATTGGTTATCTCCCCCAAGATCCTCGCACCGGCGAAGATCAAGGAAGTGTTATTGAACGCATTCTTTCAGCACGTGATTTGGATCAGATTTCACATCGTATGCGCATGGTTGAAGAAGAGATGTCTACAACTGAAGGTGACGCTCTAGAAAAAGCGATGGAACGCTATGGTCGAGTAGAGGCCGAATTCAGCGCCGCTGGTGGATATGCAGCTACAGCTGAAGCAGAAGCAATTGCGACCTCTCTTGGTGTCACTGAAGCCGTCTTTGCTCATGAATTGAGCACGCTCTCCGGTGGTCAGCGCCGACGTATTGAACTTGCACGCATTCTTTTCTCTGGCGCCGAAACTCTTCTACTCGATGAACCAACTAACCACTTAGATGCTGATTCCATCATCTGGCTCCGTGAATATTTGAGTAAATATTCTGGTGGTCTAGTAATTATCAGCCACGATGTGAACTTGATTGAAACAGTTGTAAATAAGGTTTTTTACATCGATGGAAATCGAAATGTGATCGATGTATACAACATGGGTTGGAAGCAATACCTATTACAACGTGAGCAAGATGAACATCGTCGCAAACGTGAGCGCGCTAATGCTGAGAAGAAGGCGGAAATCTTGCAAAAGCAAGGCGAGAAAATGCGTGCGAAAGCGAGTAAGGCAGTTGCTGCTCAAGGCATGCTTCGTCGCGCAGAGAAATTGCGCAGCAGTCTTGAAGATGTTCGCGTCAGTGACAAAGTTGCAAAACTTCGCTTCCCAACGCCAGCACCTTGTGGAAAAACGCCACTATCTGGTGACGAACTTTCAAAGTCTTATGGCTCACTTGAAATCTTTACAGATGTTAGTTGCATCATCGATAAGGGCTCACGCGTTGTAATTTTGGGTCTCAACGGTGCAGGAAAGACAACACTGCTTCGTATTCTTGCCGGTGAACTCGAATCTGATACAGGTACGGTTGTTTCAGGACATGGCCTCAAGATTGGTTACTACGCACAGGAACACGAATCACTAGATTTCGAGCGCTCTGTATTAGAGAACATGATGAGCGCAACTCCAGATCTTCGCGAGCCTGAAGCACGAAACGTTCTGGGTTCATTCCTCTTTATCGGCGACGATGTTCACAAACCGGTAAAGGTTCTCAGTGGTGGAGAAAGAACTCGTTTAGCACTCGCAGTCCTCGTTGTATCTGCTGCAAATGTTTTACTCCTTGATGAGCCAACAAATAACTTAGATCCAGCATCTCGCGCCGAAATTCTTGACGCACTTGGTGAATATCAAGGCGCAGTAATCATGGTCTCTCACGACGAAGGCGCAGTACAAGCCCTCAAGCCAGAGCGCGTAATTCTTTTGCCAGATGGCGATGAAGATTTATGGAAAGATGAATACTTCGACTTAGTCTCTATTGACTAAAAAAGCTTTACGCGTCGATATGCTCGCGATCAATCTCAGCTGTTGCAATGAATTCCTTGCGCGGGGCAACATCACTGCCCATTAGTAGTTCAAACATGGCTTCTGCGGCAGCAGCATCTTTTACTGTGATGCGACGAAGAGTTCTTGCATCTGGATCCATTGTTGTTTCGCGAAGTTGGTCGGCATCCATTTCGCCTAGACCTTTGTAGCGCTGCATTGGTTCTTTCCACTTCTTGCCACTCTTCTTCAAATCTGCTGTAACTCTTTTCATCTCATCATCGGAATACGTATAAATGTAATCACCCCTCTTGCCCCCGCCGCCCATGACTTCAATACGGTGCAGTGGTGGAATTGCAGCAAATACACGTCCAGCATCGATGAGAGGGCGCATGTAGCGGTAGAGAAGGGTAAGTAAAAGGCAACGAATGTGTGCGCCATCAACATCAGCATCTGACATCAAGATAATTCGGCCATAGCGCGCTTCATCTAGTTCAAAGTTCTTACCTGATCCAGCGCCAAGAACTTGAATAATGGAGCCACACTCTTTGTCATCGAGCATCTGTGACAGTGATGCCTTTTGAACATTGAGAATCTTTCCGCGGATAGGAAGGATTGCTTGGAATTCGCTATTGCGAGCAGCCTTTGTTGTGCCGAGAGCAGAGTCACCTTCAACGATAAATAGCTCAGTGCGAGTTATATCTTCGGAGCGGCAGTCAGATAATTTTGTTGGAAGAGATGATGATTCCAGAGCGTTCTTGCGGCGCTGAAGATCCTTATGGGCACGAGCAGAAATTCGAGTTCTCGAGGCTGCCGCAATCTTTTCAAGGACTAAGCGACCATTTGCTTTATCAATGCGCTTAGAGGTTGTGAAATATTCTTTCATTTTATCGGCAACTACGGCAGAGACAATTCGAGTTGCAGCCGCTGTACCAAGTACTTCTTTTGTCTGTCCTTCAAATTGTGGTTCTGACATGCGCACCGTAACAACGGTTGTCATGCCCTCGAGGATGTCATCTTTGATTACATCGGCCTCTTTGTTATTGAGAGTCTTGGTAGCGCGCAGGGCCTCGTTTACTACCTTGACAAGGGCTCTCTCAAAGCCAACAACATGTGTTCCACCTTTTGGTGTTGCAATAATATTTACAAAGGAGCGCTGAGTTGTTTCAAAGCCATCGCCCCACTTCATAGCAATATCAACTTCCATATCGCGCTCTACCTCTGTAGAGACCATATGTCCTTTATCATCGAGAACTGGAACAGTCTCTTGGTAATGACCAGTGCCATAAATACGTATTACATCACCGACTGCTGCATCTGGCTGTAAAAAGTTACAGTAATCAGCAATTCCACCCTTATGGAAGAAAGTTTCAGTTGTCTTTGCTTTAGTGCGATTATCGTTGACGATAAGTGTGAGTCCAGGAACTAAATATGAAGTTTGGCGTGCTCGTGCGTAAATATCCTCAATATCGAGCTCTGCCTCTTTGAGGAAGATCTGCTTATCACTCCACCATTTGATACGTGTTCCAGTTACCTTGCTAGAAATCTTTCCAATAATACGCAAGCCAGATTTTGCCTCAAATGTAGCTTTCGGTCCATCGCCATCGAAGATTCCAGCAACTCCGCGTTGGAATGACATCCAATAAATTTTTCCATCACGATCAACTTCTGCATCAAGGCGTGATGCAAGCGCATTGACAACCGATGCACCTACTCCGTGTAATCCACCAGAAGCCGCATATGAACCACCGCCGAATTTTCCACCAGCATGCAATTTTGTAAGAACAACTTCAACACCCGTAAGACCAGTCTTTGGCTCTTTATCTACTGGAATACCGCGGCCATCATCGTGGACTTCAACGGAGCCATCAGATTCCAAATTGATTTCAATCTTCTTGCAATGTCCTGCAAGTGATTCATCGACAGAGTTATCAATAATTTCCCACAAGCAATGCATAAGTCCACGCGAATCAGTGGATCCGATATACATTCCTGGGCGTTTGCGAACAGCATCAAGGCCTTCGAGAACTGCTAAATCTTTTGCGGTGTAGCTATCCTGCGAAACCTTTGCAATTGAATCTTCATTGGTAGCCACGGCGCCAAAGGCTATATGCCAAGGGTGATTTTCTAGGGCAAACGCGCCGAAAAGGTCTCACATAATGAAAAATGAGGAAAATAATTGAATATTCACAGCAAAATAATCTTTTTTAGCGAGCGGGGAATAAGCAATGCATGGTTTGATGTTCCCTATAGGTAAGCACATTCGGTGCTTGAACGAACGGAGAGCGCGATGACCGAGCAAGTATTTCTCGAAACCACACCTCTAAATGCAGTAGATCGTTGTGATCGCTGCGGTGCGCAGGCCTACGTTCGCGCTGTCTTGCTCTCTGGTGGAGAGCTCCTATTTTGCGGTCACCACGCTAAGGAATATGCAGAAAAACTCAAGCCAGTAACTTCATTGATTCAGGATGAAACAAGCAAGCTAGTCGAAAGTAACTCTAACTAATTTCTTTAGTCGAGGTAATCACGAAGCACTTGACTTCGTGATGGGTGGCGCAATTTCGACATTGTCTTTGATTCAATCTGGCGAATACGTTCACGAGTAACTCCATAAACTTTACCGATCTCATCAAGAGTCTTTGGCTGTCCATCTGTTAGACCAAAGCGCATCGCAACAACGCCTGCTTCGCGCTCTGACAATGTGTCGAGCACTGAGTGCAATTGTTCCTGAAGTAGTGTGAATGAAACAGCATCAGCAGGAACTACCGCTTCGCTATCTTCAATCAAATCACCGAACTCTGAATCGCCTTCTTCTCCCAATGGAGTGTGAAGTGAGATTGGTTCGCGACCATACTTTTGAACTTCAACAACCTTTTCAGGTGTCATATCAAGTTCTTTTGCCAATTCTTCTGGGGTCGGTTCACGACCTAAGTCCTGCAACATCTGGCGCTGAACACGTGCCAACTTGTTGATGACTTCAACCATGTGAACCGGAATACGAATGGTGCGGGCCTGATCAGCCATTGCGCGTGTGATTGCTTGACGGATCCACCATGTTGCATATGTTGAGAACTTATAACCCTTTGTGTAGTCAAACTTTTCTACTGCACGGATAAGTCCAAGGTTTCCTTCTTGAATCAAGTCCAAGAACAACATTCCACGACCTGTATATCGCTTTGCAAGTGATACCACGAGACGTAAGTTTGCTTCTAGCAAGTGATTCTTCGCGCGCTTACCATCTTCGACAATCCAGTCGAGTTCGCGCTTGAGTTTCTTTTCGAGTTTCTTCTCTGTTGTAATTTTGAACTCCGCAAAGAGTCCCGCTTCAATTCTTGTTGCCAGCTCAACTTCGAGCTCTGCATTCAAAAGCGCAACGCGGCCGATCTGCTTGAGGTAATCCTTTACAGGATCTGCCGTTGCACCAGCAGTCATAACTGTCTGCGCTGGAGCATCATCTTCTTCAGATGCCTTGATTGTGAAGGCATCTTCTTCATTGCCGGATGACTCTTCTGCAAGGTTTACAACGCGTGGTTGGTTACCTTTATCTTCAGCCTCTGAATCGATGATTTCAACAGCCTCAGCAATGAGTGCTTCAACATCTTCTAATTCAACTTCTTCAAGTTCAACATCTTCTCCATCAATTTTTGCAACTACGGCTTTACCTGTCTTTGCATCAATCTTTGGCGCAGCTACAACTGGTGCAGGAGGTGGGGCAATGAGTGCGAGATCTGTCTTTTTGAGAATTCGGGAAGGTGTACCAAGGCCAGCCTTGCGCATCTTCTCAACCATCACCGGAACCGAAATTGCGAGCGCACGGGCTTCATCTACTAAATCTTTATCAACCTTCTTTGGAATCCGATTGATATTTGTTACTCCACGTGTGGCAAGTTCTGCATCAATTTCTTTCTGTCGAATTACTGCATTCTTTGTATCAACAATAATGTGTACATCTTTTTCAGTAAGGACGGTTTTCAACGCAATCTTTGCAGGCGCTTTCTTAGCTGCAACCTTCTTAGCAGGGGCTTTTTTCGCAGGCGCTTTCTTTCCAACCACTTTTTTAGCAGCAACTTTCTTAGCTGGTGCTTTTTTTGCAGGTGATTTCTTTACGGGTGCAGATTTTTTTCTCTTCACCTTATTTTTGAGCGCACTAGGTACAGCCACAATTGTCCTTTTATTTTTTCACCATCTGATTGAATCTCTCTGACTCAAACGCGGCGAAGCGATAGGTATATTATAATTTATTTTTAGGCCAAATTGCACATCTGAATGCCTATTTCCGCCCTCAAAAGGCTCAATGCCGACTTTATAGAGCGAGCGCGCTCCTAATTGCATCCCCTACTGATTCAACTTCAATGAGAAATCCATCATGGCCAAAATCTGAGGAGATTGTGACAAGTGGGGCAGCAGCGGGCACTAATTCGGCTATCTCGGCCTGTAGACGGGGCGGGAAGAGGCGATCAGTATCGATGGAGACAATGACGACAGGAATTGTGATGGCAGCGAGCGCCTTGGCAACTCCCCCACGATCTCGTCCAATATCGTGAGAATTCATTGCCTCAGTCAGTGCAATGTAGGTATTTGCATCAAATCTCTTAGCAAGTTTTTCTGCTTGAT
This sequence comes from Bifidobacterium breve, assembly GCA_945898065.1. Lineage (GTDB taxonomy): Bacteria > Actinomycetota > Actinomycetes > Nanopelagicales > Nanopelagicaceae > Planktophila. The sequence continues at coordinate 31,224 of CAMDHH010000009.1, read as the reverse complement.
GATCAAGGTAAGACTCAACGGCGTAGCGCCCCGTTTCATCTCCTTGTAGCTCTCGACCGAAGCGCACATCCATCTCAGACTCTGTGCGATACGTAAGGTGGGCGATACGGCGCGCTATGCCCATACCCTCAATAGGTCCAAGTTCTTGCTCGTAATAATCTCCACCGTAGAAATGAGGGTCACTCTTTATTGCCCGAATTTGAATTGCAGCAGTACCAATTTGATCACCCGTTGCAACAGCCGATGAGCCAATTGTGCAGATTGCTCCAACGCGATCAGGTAATTGGGCAGCCCATTCCAGTGAGCGCATTCCACCCAGTGATGGTCCAACAGCGAGGCGATATTTTCGAATTCCGAGCGCATCACTAAATGCGACTTCAGCGGCAACCATGTCGCGAATTGTTAGCGATGGAAATCTAGAGCCCCATCGTTTTCCATCTGAAGCAATACTCGATGGACCTGTGCTTCCTTGGCATCCGCCAATGACATTAGGGCAGATGACAAAATATTTATCGGAATCAAATGGCAAGCCTGGGCCAACCATTGATGGCCACCATCCTGGAATATCTGACCAACCAGTCATCGCGTGATTGACGAGAATCGCATTATCTTTTGTAGCGTTGAGAGTGCCCCAACTTTGATATGCGATAGTGATATCGGTAAGTGTTTCGCCGTTTTCAAGTACAAGAGATCCAATATTTAGAAAATGGCGATCCCCTGGTTCGTGATATTCCAGCCACGCACCTGTTACATCTGTACTGATATTTTTCTTCGTCACAATAAATCCTTCACGCACTTGCCAACTACTTATAGTTTCATAAGCAATAAGCCTGGTCGTCACCCGGAGCACCCCGCCGCGGTGGAGGGTTGCCGTCTAGTAAGCCGGGGCTAATACCTAGAACTCGTGACCTAGGCAGAAGTCTAACTCATGAAAAGCGTGCTCACGCCTTCACGATGTAATCAGCTCGAGTGCGACCGCCCTCGATGAGTTGGGCATTGATCTCATCACTTCCTAGCGCCCATTCACGGGCTGCTTCGGGTGATTTTCCGTAGTGAATGTGGCGTGAGATTAATCGAGATTGGCGCATCCATTCATCGATATCGAGAAACCAACTCTGATCGAGTAGCGGGGCAATCTCTTCCCATCCCCCGCTATCGTGAAGTAAGTAATTACCCTCCACAATGATGAGACGTGCACGCGCTGGGATAGATGCACCATCAGGAATTGATGCCTCAATGGATCGATCAAAGAGTGGGAAAAATACATCTGCTTTTGCACTGCGAACTGTTTTTAGAAGCTGCGCAAAATCACCAACATCGAAAGTATCGGGTGCACCTTTGCGCTCTCGTCTATCTAACATCAGCAATATTTCATTGCTCATGTGATAACCATCCATATTGATCAGCGCTACTTCAGGGGATTTGAGTCCATTGACAAGTGATTTTGTAAAAGTTGATTTACCGCTGCCCGGTTTACCTACGATGCCAAGTAAAAAGCGCTCCTGACTCGAATCAAGAATTCCTTGAATATGAGTTAGAGCGCCTTCTAGTGAATCTATCTGGGCTGACATGAAATAGATTCTAAAGCATTTTTAGGAATGGAAAATAGTTGCAACAATCCTTGGATGCAGCTCTGCGCGCATGGCCGAAAATGAACGAGGCGGCCAACCAGCTTTGAAAACACGACGAAGCAAAATGGCTAGTGAGTAGGAAGGATCATCATGGAGTGCGCGCTCGATTGCTGTGAGAGCGAGCTCGCTATCTCCATTTTCATATGCCAGTGAGGCAAAGAGGCATGCAACGGGTGCGATGTAGTGATGTGGAGCGATGATGGTGAGGTTATGCCACATTGCTAAGTATGTAGATAGGTTTTCATCATTATGCGAACCAAGTGCGTAATCACGAACTTGAATATCACTCAAACGGCCAATTACGTGGGCAAGTAAATCAAGATCATCGCACGAACCATTCATCTCATAGTCAAGGGCTAAATCCACAATGGCATTTGCGCCATCTTGCTGCATGGCATTGAGTTCTGATGAATCAGAATTGACGAAGAAACCCTGAACTGCATCAATAAACTCTGAATCACTTGAGAGTTCAATTGATTCCAATGTGTAAATAATATTGCTGTGATCATCTGATGGGGTACATGTCGTCATTTCTACTCAATTCACAAAAGTTGTTGATGCACTTACAACAGTGACTGTTGCCACCGATGTTTTCTTGACAGTTCCTGTAATTGCGCGGCTCACGCCGTTATGTGTGAAAATGCCATTCCACGTTGAAAGTAGAGTTACTAAATAGGTGCCCGGCTGTGAATATGTATGTCGAATTTTTCCATCGGGATACGGCGCACCATTTTCAATAGAACTCATAAACGTTCCATCTCCAAATGACCATGTGAAACTTGGGCGAAGCGCAACATCAACAATTTCTCCAACAACATTGACTCTGCTTTGAAATATTGCAGGAAGGTCACACCAGAAATAGATGGGTACATTGATCAGTGGCTCTATTTCAGGTTGATATGCAACACCTGCTGTGGGCAATAGTTTTACTAATCGATCACTGAGTGAGACTGCAGGTGCTTTTGTAACTTTCTTTACTATTCGTGGCTTGTATATTCGTTTTATTTTTGGAACTGGAGTGCCTGAAGCCTGAGGAAGTGGCGCTTTCTTTGTGACTATGGGCTTAGGGGCAATCGGAACTTTTGTTGTTACTTTCTTCTTGATTGGACCACTGCCCTTATGGCCTTCGATAATAATTTCGCCATTTCGGGTGTAAACATCGATACATGCCGATGGCGAGCAGTCAGCGCCATATACGAACTGTGGCGCAAGTGGGATGAGTGAAAAAATTGGTATAAGCGCTAGATATTTTTTATATTTCATGCGCGGCAGGGTAAATCTCAAGGGAGAGCTCATCCCTTTCAACTACTCACCTTGTGGATAGATATGCCACTCTAGGAACATGGTGGCGCGTGATGGAGATGGCTGGATAGATTGCGATTGCGGCAATCGTCATTGGGGCAAAAATGGCGCTGCAGGTTTACTCATCATTCGCGAGGGTTTGGTATTGATGCAACATCGCGCACCGTGGGTTCACAATGGAGATACGTGGGGAATTCCCGGCGGTGCGCGAGATTCACATGAGAGCGTTACAGAAGGCGCTCTGCGAGAGGCAATCGAAGAAACAGGGATTGACCCAGATTGCATTACGCCTCTCTCAATTTTTGAAGATGATCATGGCAATTGGCGCTATGACACAGTAATTGCACTTGGTTCAGCGGAGTTAGTTGCTCACGAAATCAATGACGAATCACATGAAGTACGTTGGATTGAAATAGAAAAAGTTGATGAGCAATTACTACATCCAAGTTTTGGTGCGAGCTGGCCAGATGTAAAGAAACTAATCCTTACTCTTTTGAGCTAAGCGACGCAAAGATTCTCGCACTACTGCCCCATCCGATGTTCGCCACAGTGGCGGCATTGAGTTGAGTAAAACACTTCCATAGCGCTTATTTACTATTCGCGAATCTAGAATTGCAACAACGCCGCGATCATCAACGGAGCGAATTAAACGACCAGTTCCTTGTGCCAAAAGAAGTGCTGCGCGCGGCAAAGAGACTTGCATGAATCCGCTTCCACCTGCTTCATCGGCCTGTGATGCACGAGCAGACATAACGGGCTCATCTGGCCTTGGAAATGGAATGCGGTCAATTGCTACAAGGATGCACGAATCCCCCGGAACATCGACGCCTTGCCATAGCGACATCGTTCCAATGAGAATCGATGTCTCATCTTTTGCAAAGCGCTCTACAAGTGGGCCAACTGAATCTCCACGCTTTTGCGTAATTATCTTTATTGGCAAATCTGCTAAGACTTTGCGCAGATGCAAGTCTGCTGCCTCAACACCGCGCCACGAACTAAAGAGTGCAAGTGTGCGACCACCGGCTGCATCAATGAGTTCACCTAGTTCGGTTAGGACTTCTGAACTAGGACCATCTCGCCCAGGCTCTGGCAAGTGTTTTGGCATATATAAAACACCTTGGTTAGCAAAATCAAATGGTGAGCCGACGTCTAGCATCTGCACATTGGCGGGGTCAATCTCGTCATCTGCTATCTCTGCAACATCGGCATCGCTACCCACTAAAAAGCCAATGCTCTTAGCCATTGCATCAAAGTTATTCCCAACGGTCAGCGTTGCAGATGTTGCAATCACTGGTGTTTGAGTAAGTAAGTTCGAACGCAAGACATGAGAGACAGAAAGGGGCGCTAGGTGAAGTGTTGAAAAAGTTGGTTCATACCAGAGCACTTGGCCATTACCGAGTTTGAGAATCTTTGCAGCAGTTGTTGAAACTTCAGTTATTGCGCCCTTGACGCGTGCTCGCTCTGCCATTGCATCAGTGCCAATCGCCTCTTCGTCTGCAGTCAGTGATTGGGTAATTGCTTGGGCTGCCTCGCGCACCTTTCGAATCGGTGATTCAAGTACCGAAGGAATCTCTTCTAATCGGCCTTGCGCAGAGAAATCTGAGCGAACATGATCGCCATAATCGGCCATCGCATCATGAAAATTATCAGCCGCTTTTGTAAACGCGTCCGCTAATTTTCCAGGCATATATTTGCGAGCCATTGCAGCAGCTCGAATAACGCGTGCTGCAGTGAGTTCCTCTGTTACCGCTTGCGTTGTGCGATCCATAAATTCATGCGCTTCATCCAAAATAACTGCATCACGCTCAGGCAAAATAGGGTGCGAGTCCACAATTTCGATTGCCAACAGCGTGTGATTTGTTACAACAACGTCAGCGCTTTGTGCTTTTGCCTTTGCATTAGCTGCAAAACATTGAGAGCCGTAATTGCAGTTATCTGCCCCCACGCATTCGCGCCCTGATGTTGAATTCGCAAGCCAGACTCGTCTATCAACATCGGGGGCATCATCGCGATCCCCAGTTATTCCTGGAGTCTTTGCCCATGCATGCAAGCGCTGTGCATCTTTTCCAAGAGATGAAACCTCTAATAAGACCTCACCATCGGGATCACCTTCAGTGCTATTCATTTTCTGCAAGCAGATGTAGTTACCAACACCTTTGTAAATTGCATACGTAATATCTCGCCCAAGAACCTTTTCAAGTGCTGGAACGACAGCGGGCAAGTCACGTTCTACTAATTGTCTTTGCAAGGCAAGTGTTGCTGTTGCAACTAATACTTTTCGACCATGTACAAGTGCTGGAACTATGTATGCCAATGATTTTCCAGTACCAGTACCAGCTTGGACCATAAGGTGATGGCGATCAGTGAGTGCATTTGCAACTGCTTCAGCCATTTCAATCTGGCCATCACGAGGTGAGCCGCCAATTGCAGTAACTGCAGCATCGAGTGCTTTGCGAACTTGGGCAGATAACTCACTCACTGGTGCACCTTATCCAATAGATGAGACAAAGCCCTTCAAGTGAAAATATTTGCCACGTTCAATATGTGTTCAACGTAAAAGATGGAAAGATATACACATGACAAATACAAGAACACTCGGTCCATATCAAGTTTCAGCAATTGGTCTTGGCTGTATGCCAATGTCTGGATTCCCACCAGAGAAGGCTTGGATTCTCGATAAGAGAGACTAAGCAATTTCCGTGATCCATGCCGCACTAGATGCTGGCATCACGCTTCTTGATAGTGCAGATATCTACTCTCCAACGTGGAACACAATGGGTCACAATGAACAGCTAGTGGGTGAAGCATTTAGAACGTGGAATGGTTCAGCGGATGCGAAAAGCAAAGTTGTAATCGCAACTAAAGGTGGAATCACACGTGGACCAGGAAATGATTGGTTTGGTACTGGCGGTCGAAACGCTGAAGAGCATTACCTCTACCGCGCAGTCGAAGCATCAGCTGGAAAATTAGGCGTAGAGAAGATTCAATTGTGGCAACACCACCGCCTCAATCACACAATGGCCTATGAGACTCAATTCGAAAACGTCATGAAACTTAAAGCCCATGGTGTTGTTCAAAACGTTGGCGTAAGTAATGTCAATGCAGAACAACTTCGCCGAGCAATCAAAATTGGTGGAACACCAGCGCAAGGTGGGCTCATTTCAGTACAAAATGAATGGAGTCCTCGCTACCGTCACGGTGCAGAAGTATTAGAGATCTGTAAAGAAAACGGCATCGCATTCTTGCCATGGTCACCTATGGGCGGCATTGGCAACCCTGGCGCTGTTGGAACTGGAAAATACAACGCATTTGATGAACTAGCTAAAGCAAAAGGTGTTTCTGCATATGCAATAACAATTGCGTGGCACCTTGCTAATTCACCAGTAGAAATTCCAATTCCTGGTGCAACGCGTCCAGAGTCAATATTGGATTCCTTCAAGGGTGTCAGCATCACATTGAGCGCAGATGAATTGGCGGGGCTCAATGCCTCGCTCTCAGCTGATCTAGGACCTCTTCACGAAGAATTACTAAACCAGCCACCCTTTAGAGATTGAGGTTAGAGAGACTAATTTTTAGCGACGCTTGAAGGAGAGCACTGCCATTGGAGCGTGCTTTCCATCGATATCAATAGTGACGCTATTTCCACTACGAGTAATAGTTGCCTTTTCTCCACTGAGGAAATGTGCACTTGAATCATCAACGAGTGACTCTGGAACTTCGAAAGTAGTTTTTCCAGTTGATTCGATGTGAGCAAATATTTCTTTGCCGACACCTGTCCAGCGAATCCATGGCGCATCAGATGCTTTGAATTCTGGAACAGCATTGGAAGCGTAAATAGCCTTGGAATTAATCTTCATCCAATCCCCCATTTGACGCAATACTTTTTGTTGAAGCTCAGGAATTTCACCTGATGCCGTTGGGCCAACATTGAGAAGAAGATTTCCTCCACGAGAGACAATGTCGAGCAGGTGATGGAGTAATCCGCTGATGTTAAGGTAGTGCTCATCAGTTTCGAGTTGGTTATATCCAAATGAATAACCAACGCCACGGTTGTTCTCCCAGACTCCCCCATCTTCAACGTGCAGGTTCATCTTGTATTCACTCGTTTTGTAATCCCAGTGTGGAATTCCCCAACGATCATTGACCACACCCGTTGGTACATGTGAGTAGTAATAATCAAAGAGTGCTGGCAATGAATATTCGCCTTCACGCTTTGAGAAATCTGGCCAGTTGATATCGTTGAATATCACTTCTGGCTTATATCGATCAATAATGTCGACTACGTGCTCGTAGCAATACATTGAATATGCAGCATCTGATGGACGCGCTAATTCATATTCGTCATTGTGTGGAGGCAAATTAGTAACGCTCCAGTCCAAACCGCCAGAGTAGTAAACACCGAAGTGCAGTCCTTTTTTGCGAACAGCAGTTGCGATATCTCCAACAAGGTCACGCTTTGGCCCACGATTAACTGTGTTTCGAGTTCCCGTTCCTGGTGCTTGCCAGAGTGCGATTCCGTCGTGGTGCTTAGTCGTTGGTAAAACATATTGCGCGCCAGAGTAAGCAAAGAGTTCAGCCCATTGATCAGGATTGAATTTTTCTGCCTTCCATCGATCTAAGAAATCGTCATACGGTGCGTTGCCATGAACTTTCTTATGATGTTCTTGCGCAGGTGAGCCCTCAATACGAATAGTGTTGAAATACCACTCGGCATATGGATTATGTGGAAACCATTTCTTAGCTTCCATGGTTCCAAGCTCGCCAATTGGTTCACCCCATGCAGGAACTGAATAAGCACCCCAGTGAATAAAGATTCCAAACTTTGCTTCGGTGTACCACTGTGGAACATCGCGTTTGAAGCGATCCCAGTTCACTGCATCTGCCATTTTTCTCTCCCTTTAGTTGTGGTTTTACCAGTTACGAATCTCTATGGATGACGGATCGCCACTAAAATCTAAAATAAGTATTGGCATGAGTCCAGAGACTTTTTTACCGCGCACATCGATAATTATTTCTCCATCGGGATCAGGCATCTCTGCATCATGAATTGCAGTCCTGCGGGTAAATGTCAGTTCTTCGCTACTTCCTAACATTTTGGCCGATTTCAATCGAGCAACCTTTACGCCACGAACAACAACACTCTCTTGAGGAAGTGCAAAATTATGCAAATAAACAATATCTCCACGCTGTGTCGAAGGTCCGTAATACTGCCAATCTTCTAGACCTGGGGTAACGTTTTCAATACTCTCTTTATTCACTTTCATCCACACAGCTAAATCATCTAATGTTTGCGCCTCTTCAGATGCCAAAGTGCCATCTGGCTTTGGTCCAACATTGAGCAATAGATTTCCACCACGAGAGACAACTTCAATGAGTGTGCGCAAGATTTCATAGGTAGATTTATATGTCTTATCACTTGGAACATATGCCCATGAGTAATTGATGGTCATGCAGCATTCCCATGGTTCATTGAGTGGCTTTGCTGGAATCCACTGCTCGGGAGTTCGATAATCCCCTTGAGTAAAAAGTCTGTCGTTGATTAGCGTATTTGGTGAGATTGAACGAATATGGTCTCCGAAGTCTTTCGAGTTCCAGGTCTCATCACTTCGCTCCCACGCACCGTCGAACCACAAGAGATCTACTGGGCCATACTCAGTCAACAATTCAGTCAATTGATCTTTGGTGTACTGGCGAAAGTTCTCCCACTGATCTTGATCTCCAATGGGTGGACTAGTTCCAAAAATATATGGGCGGTACTCATCTTTCCACGCTAGATAATCCTTATGGCCCCAGTCAGATAATGAGTAATAGATTCCGACCTTTATTCCGACTTCACGTGCGGCATCAACATATTCACGCAAAATATCACGACCAGTTGAATGAAAAGGTGACGAAGTTATATTTCGGTCACCATATTGTGATGGCCAGATAGCCCATCCACTGTGATGCTTTGCAGTAAATACGGCGTACTTACACCCTGCATCTTTTGCTTTTTGTAAGAAATCTTTTGGGTTCCACGATGTTGGATTGAACGTGCTCTCAGTTGATCGATATTGGTCAACAGTAACTAAGCCTCCGAGTGGTAGCGCAAAATTAACATCACCTAGCATCGGCCATGACATTTCAATGCCTTGTTGGCTGGCGTGATCAAGGCAAATGAAAAGCCCTAACCCAGCCCCTGTAAACCACTCTGAACAACGTTGTTGATGACCACTGATAAGAGGATGAAATTCATTCAACCTCGGAGCTAACGCTTCCTTATCGAAAACGTTAGTTTCAGTGGCCATCACAACATCAATCTTTTATGACTAGTTGAAAGCTACGACAGTTGGTCCTTCGACCTTTGGCGCTGCAATAGTCATTGAGATCTTTGAACCGCTGCGTGTTACTGCAATTGCTCCACCACCAAGAACTGTTGCGCTCTTGATATCAACGGCGCTCTCTGGTGCATCAAATTCCACTGAACCTGTTGCATCAATGATTGCGTAACGCTTCTTGCCATTAGCAGTCCAGCGAACCCAAGGTGAATCAGATGGCTTCACATCTGCGGCGACGCGGGAAGCGTAAATTGCCTCTTTATTTACTGCAATCCATGCGCCAATTCCTTCTAGTACTTTGCGCTGGAAGGCAGGAATTTCACCATCGGCTGTTGGTCCAACGTTGAGAAGAAGATTTCCTCCTCGAGAGACAATGTCGATGAGGTGATGTTGAGCAGCATTAATGCTCATGTAGTGCTTCTCATCTTCAATTTGGTTGTAACCAAATGAGAGTCCTATACCGCGACAGTTTTCCCATGCTGCCCCACTCTCGTTATCGAGTGAATGTTGGTACTCACTTGTCTTGTAATCAGAGTGAGGTACTCCCCAGCGGTCATTGATAACACCCTGTGGAACAGCCTTGTAATAGTGGTCAAAGATTGCTGCGAGTGAATATGCACCTTCGCGCTTTGCGAAGTCTGGGTATTCAATATCATCCCAGAGAACATCTGGCTTGTAACGATTGATTAGGTCTGTGATGTGCTCATAGCAATACATTGCATAGGCAGCATCGCTTGGACGAAATCCTCGTACGTGATCACCAATTGTCATTGGAGGGAAGTTATCAACGCTCCAGTCCAAACCACCTGAGTAGTAGACACCAAACTTGATTCCGGCTTTGCGAACAGCGTCGCCAATTGCAGCAACAAGGTCACGCTTTGGACCTCGAGCAACAGTGTTACGTGTTCCTGTTCCTGGTGCATCCCACAAAGTAATTCCGTCATGGTGCTTAGTTGTTGGAATTACATATTGTGCGCCAGCTTTAGCAAAGAGTGCTGCCCAATCATCTGGATTGAACTTACTTGCCTTCCATTGATCAAGGAAGTCGTCATATGGTGCGCCACCATGGATTTCTTGGTGGTGCTTTTGTGCGGGGGATCCTTCAATGCGAATTGTGTTGTAGTACCACTCTGCATATGGATTATGTGCCATCCATACGCTGTCATCAACTGCACCTAGCTCACCAGTTGGCTCCGCCCATGCAGGCACTGAATAAGCGCCCCAGTGAATGAATATTCCAAACTTGGCATCAGAGAACCATGTCGGCACTGGGCGATTGAAGCGTTCGAAGTTTTTGAATTCCATGGTTATCTCCTTAGTAATGCTTTAGTGTGAAAATTCAATAACAGTTGGTCCCGGTACTTTTGGAGCCGGAATTGTCATTGAAATTTTGTCGCCATTGCGAGTGGCTGTGATCGCTGCACCACCAAATATTGTGGCTTTCTTAGCATTGACCAGGCTTGCTGGAGCGCTAAATTCAACGTTTCCAATGGCATCAATATATGCAAAAACTGAGTTACCTTTCTTTGCCCAACGAACCCATGGAGCATCGGTTGCAGGAATTTCCTTGATTGCGCGAGTTGCATAAACTGCGCCAGAATTAATTGCCATCCAATCGCCTAGTCCCATAAGAACTTTCTTTTGAATTTCTGGAATTTCACCTGATGCAGTTGGGCCAACATTGAGTAAGAAATTGCCTCCGCGAGAAACAATGTCTAAGAAATGACGAAGTGCGCTCTCGGTATTGAGTGAGTGCTGCTCTGATTCAACTTGGTTGTAACCAAATGAGAGTCCGATTCCGCGACAATTTTCCCAGGCATCAGCATTTTCACTATCCGCCATATATTGATATTCACTTGTTTCATAATCTGAGTGCGTCTCTTTACCCCAACGATCATTGACAACGCCGTGAGGAACAGCCTTGTAGTAATAATCAAAGAGAGCCGCGAGTGAATATTGACCTTCGCGCTTTGAAAAATCTGGCCATTCAATATCATTCCAAAGAACATCGGGCTTATAGCGATCAATCAAATCAATTACATGCTTATAGGCATACATGGAATATGCGGCATCTACCGGGCGTTGCAATCCTTTATGCTGATCATTATCTGATATCGCTGGCAGAGTTTTTGTAACTTCCCAGTCGAGTCCGCCTGAGTAATAGACAGCAAATCGAATTCCAGCTTTGCGAACAGCTGTTGCAATATCACCGATGAGATCACGCTTTGGTCCGCGATGCACAGTGTTACGTGTGCCCGTCCCGGGAGCATCCCAGAGCGTGATCCCATCATGGTGTTTAGAAAGTGGAACTATGTACTGCGCGCCTGCGTACGCAAATAACTTAGCCCACTCATCGGGTTGAAATTTTTCTGCCTTCCACATATCCAAAAGATCGTCATAGTCGCAATCATTGAAATTCTTTTTATGATATTCACGAGCAGGAGAGCCTTCAATGCGAATAGTGTTGTAATACCACTCTGCATATGGGTTGTGCCTAAACCATTCTTTCCAGTCTTCAATTGTTCCAAGTTCACCAATAGGTTCACCCCATGCTGGAACAGAGAATGCCCCCCACGAGACCATGAAACCCAACTTGGCATCGAGAAACCACTCGGGAACTTCACGCTCAAAGCGATTGAAAACGTTCATTACCAATTCCGAAGTGCTACTTCAGCAGGATTAGCGCTGAGATCTAGAACTATGACAGGAATGAGACCTGAAAGATTCTTCCCACGCACATCAATAATGATTTCGCCATCAGGATCTTTGATCGAAATGTCATTGATAGCGGTGCGGCGAGTAAATTTGAGTTCTTCATTGCTACCAAGGATTTTTACTGACTTCACTCGTGCCACCTTGATGCCGCGAGCAACCACTGATTCGGTTGGCATTGCAAATTGATGTAGATATACAAGGTTTCCATTTTGTGTACTTGGTCCATAGAACTGCCATGGCTCAAGTCCTGGAGTTACTCCAACAACACTTTCTTTATTTGTCTTCATCCACTTAGCAAGCTCGACCATGATGTCGCGCTCTTCTGGCACGAGTGATCCATCTTCGCGAGGTCCAATGTTGAGCAAAAGATTTCCGCCGCGAGATACAACTTCAATCAATGTACGCAAGATTTCATAAGGAGATTTGAATGCTGTATCTGATGGAACGTATGCCCATGAGTAATTCATAGTCATGCAACATTCCCATGGTTCAGGAAGTGGTTGCGCAGGAATCCATTGTTCTGGTGTGCGGAAGTCACCTTGAGTGAAGAGTCGATCATTGATCAACGTATTTGGAGAAAGGGAACGAATATGGTTACCAATATCTATTGAATTCCAATCCTCATCACTGCGCTCCCACGCACCGTCAAACCACAACATATCGATTTGGCCGTAACCTGTGAGAATTTCAGTGAGTTGATCTTTTAGATATTTGCGATATCTCTGCCATTGTTCTGGCGTTCCCATTGGTGCGCTATCACCAAATACGTAAGGGAGATATTCATCTTTCCAGGCTAAATAATCTTCATGTCCCCAGTCAGAAAGGGAGTAATACACTCCAACTTTGAGCCCTTCCGCGCGCACTGCATCAACGTAAGTGCGCAAAATATCTCCACCGTTTTTTCCATATGGGGATGAAGTTATATTTCGATTTCCAACCTTTGAGGGCCATGTAGCCCAACCGTTGTGATGCTTTGATGTGAAAACTATGTATGCCATTCCTGCATCTTTAGCTAGCTTTGCAATCTCTTTGGGATCCCACTGAGTTGGATTAAATGTTGCTGCAGTGGAGTGATACTGCTCAACAGTGACATCTTTTCCACCAGGTAGTGAAAAAACTCCCCCCACCAATGGCCAAGAGATTTCAATTCCTTGCTCACTTGTGTGATCCCAGTGAATAAACATTCCGAGGCCGGCACCTGTGAACCAGTTTTTGCACCGCTTTTCATGCCCATTGATAAGTGGATAGTAGTCATTCATTCGAGAAGATAACTTCTCTAAATCAAATATCGTTCCTTCGGACATGTTATTACCTCTATTTTGTGATTCCACCAAGGGCAATTCCCTTGGTGACGTACTTACTCAAAATTACATAAAGAATTACCGGTGGAATAGCTGCCATCGAAAGACCAGCAAATGTTGCGCCGAGGTTTGTTGTGAAGTCTGCCGCAAATGAGAGCATTCCAACTGATATTGGTTGCGCTGATTGACTCTGCAGCAAAACAATTGCAATCTGGCTATCACCCCACGCCCAAATAAGAGTAAGAATTCCAACAGAGACGATCTGTCCAACAGATAATGGAAGAACTAGCTTCTTGAAAATCTTAGAATTTGATAGTCCGTCGAGTAATCCTGCTTCCAAAACTTCGCGAGGAAAGTCCAAGAAGAATCGATTCATCAAGAGAAAAGTGGTTGGAATAGCAAGAACTCCATAAGCAACGCCTGTTGCAATTGGTTTGTTGAGCAATCCAAATTGGTTATATGCCTTGAAGTAAGGAATTACTAACAAGATTGTTGGTACAACAGTACCAGCTAAGACGGTGATCATCACAGTGCGATTTTGCTTTAGTGACAAAAATATTGTGAAGTAGGCGGCAGGTACCGCAACAACGAGTGAAACGATGAGTGCAGTTGTAACAAGTAATCCTGTATTTATGAACCATACACCGATAGTTCCTTCACCCGGACCTGCATTCCATGCACCTGAGAAGTTTCCCCAATTAGGCTTATAAATTAGGGCTAATGGTTTTCCGTAGATATCAGTCGTATCTTTTGTTGCAAAGAGCATGATAAAGAAAAACGGAATAAGTACGAGAACAGTCCAACCCCATACGCCGAGTTGAGCAAAGAATTTAGCGACCAGAGCCTTCATCACTGCTGCTTCGATCTACTCAAGCGAATACCAATAGTTCCAACAATCATCAAGAAGATTCCTGTTACAACCGCCATTGCGGCAGCGGTTCCAAAGCGTCCATATCTAAATGCCTCTTTATAAGCTAAGATTGGCAAAATTGATGTTGAATCAGAGGGGCCACCAGTTGTCATCGCCCATACAACTGTAAAACCATTGAAGGTCCAGATAATTTGAAGTGTAAAAATTGTCATCAAAATTGGGCGAATCAGTGGCAAAGTAATTTTTGTAAATTGTTGGCGCACATTTGCACCATCTACTAATGCAGCCTCGCGTAGTGATACAGGAATTTGTTCAACTGCTCCAAGGATGACTAGAAAGGCGAAACCTACTGCGCTCCATACGCCGACAAAAATTACGGGGTAAAGGGCAGTATCTGAACTCGCAAGCCATGCATAATCATCTCCTAAGCCCAGCTTGCCTAGAATTACATTGACGACTCCACTTTCGGGTTGGAAGCTACTACTCCAGAAGATTGCAACTGCTGTAGGAGGGGCAATTCCTGGAAAGAACCAGATAATTTTCATCGCTTTATGACCACGCACGTTGGCACTTACTGCAGCTGCTAATACTGTGGCAATTGCGACAACTAAAAAAGCAACGGAAAAGGCGTAAAAAATAGTGATGCGAGATGAATAACGCATCTGTGGATCCGAAAATAGAAATTTATAATTATCTAAGCCAACTGGCTCTAATGGACCAAGGCCACCCCAGCGAGAGACGCTGAGCTTAATTGAGTTAAGCATTGGCAATGCAAGGAATACAAATAGTAAGACAAAAACTGGAATTAGAGTAAAACGTGCACTCTTGATATTGATTGCATTGAGGCCTATTTGAGTTTTCTTTTTCCTAGAAAAAAGAGTTCGGCCCTGAGTGCTTGAGGTTGATACTTCTTTTGAAGGACTTTCGTTCTTCACTGACATTTCTTCCTCAATTCAACTCAGGGCCGAAGCCTTTAATTACATACGGAAATTGCTACATACGAAAGTACGGCTTAGAGGCCGTTCTTGCGTACATCTTCGAGCTTGGCCTGTTGAGCCTTAGCAATTTCTGCAGATGTTGTCTTTCCTTCTTGCAACTTCTGGATCAATGGATTGATGAAGGTCTGGCCATATGCACCAGGTACTTCAGAAGTCCATCCTGATTGTGATCCGTAAGCAGCAACAAGGGCAAGAACATCCTTCACGCCTTGTGGAACCTTTGTATATAGGGATTGTGGAATTGTTGTAACCACTGGAAGGTTTCCAGCAGCTTCTAGTGCACCAATTCTTTGTCCTTCATCGCTCATGAAGTAGCGAAGAAGTTCAAGTGCCCACTCTTGGTTCTTTGACTTTGTAGGAACTCCATATGCATCACCGTAATAAGGTGTGTATGTTGCTTTCTTTCCAGCTACAACAGAAGGCAAAACAGCAAGTCCTGGTGTGAACTTCATTGCACCCTTCTTTGTCTCTGAATCAAATGCACCACCTGGCATCCATGTTCCACCAAGGAGCATGCATGACTTACCGGCTGTGAAGTAAGCAGTTGCTTGATCTAGATCCATACCAAGGTAACCGTTTTGATAAACGCCACCCTTAGCAATTGCACCAAGTGCATCAAGAGTCTTGAGGACTCCTGGATCTGTCCACTTTGCTGTAACAGGAACATCTGGCTTGTAGCTATTGATGTAGTTGTTGAGTGCCTTAGCAGAAACAGCTGTTGGCATCATTGAGTCAAACATCCAAGAAGCTTGGAAGTTTGTCTTTCCACCAATTGCTAGACCGGCATAACCAGCCTTTTTGCAGGCCTTACCAAATGCAACAAGTTGTGCAACTGATGCGAAATGTCCGCTTCCAGGAATCTTAGCCTTCGATTTCGCGATTGCATCTGGATTTGTCCAAAGAACGTTGTAATACACAACAACGTGAGGTGTTGCGTAGTACTTACCATCTGCTTGCTTGAGAGCAGCAGCTGGTGGACCAATGCGAGCAACAGTGTTATCTGCTGCAAAGATTCCGTTGAGTGGAACAAGTGCCTTGTTCTTAACCATCTGTGTATACACATTTGAGTTCAAAGGAAGCAGTGCGATATCTGGTGCACCGTCGGATGAGAGAACCTGAAGGTTTGGTCCACCCTTTGCTTCATTTGTAATTGGTGAATATTTGATTGTGACATTTGGATACTTCTTGACGAATGCCTTGCCAACTGCGGCCCATTCTTCTTCTGGACGATCTCCAGTTGTTTCATGCTGAACTGTGAGTGTTACCGGTTCTGTCCCTAGGGCTGCACTCGCTGGGGTAATCGAGAGACCACTAAGTACTAATGCAAAAGCCGATGAAATTGCGCTAAGTGCAACAACAGACTTTCCGGAGACTCGGAACGATGACTTCATTCAAACTCCTTCTTTACGAATGTAACCTCGGCGCTATCGAAAACCCCACGAGTAGGTTTTTCCATAGCGCAGAAGAACAGCTCCAGGGCTTGGAACTGCATAGGGGAAATCTTGGAGGTTTTTTGGGGATTTGTCTATAGGATATTGGATAATTCGTGAGAAAGGTTTTTCGATGCGTATAGCTCGATTGGGAGAAATTGGTCAAGAACGTCCAGCAGTTTTGGTTGGCGAGGATGCAATATTTGTTGACTCTCTTATTACCGATTGGGACCGTGAAACGCTCAGTAACGGGGGTTACCAGAAAGTAGCGTCGACAAATCTCTCCGCGCTACCGCGAGTTGATAACAAATCGTTACGAATAGGTTCACCCATTGCCCACCCTACGAAAGTTATTTGCGTGGGACTCAATTATTTATTGCATATCAAAGAGACAAATGCGGCGACTCCACCGGAGCCAATTATTTTTATGAAAGCCCCCGATAGCGTCGTTGGCCCCAATGACCCAATCGTTATCCCACCTGGAAGTTTGAAAACAGATTACGAAGTAGAGCTTGCAATTGTTATTGGAAAGCGCGCGCTGTATTTGAAGGATACGAAAGATGCGGCGCAACATATTTTAGGTTACACAATCTCTCAAGATGTGAGTGAGCGCCATTGGCAAATTGAACGTTCCGGACAATGGATGAAAGGAAAATCATTCCCAACATTCAATCCAATCGGGCCATGTATTGTCACGGGAGATGAAATAAATCCTCATGACTTGCGCCTATGGTGCAGCGTAGATGGAGAGATGCGTCAAGATTCACGAACAAGTGATCTTCTCTTTGGTATCGATCACATCGTTTGGTACATCAGCCAGTTCATGGAACTCTTCCCTGGTGATGTTATAAATACAGGAACACCATTTGGTGTTGCAATGGGATTGAATCCAACAAAATATCTCGAGCCTGGTCAAGTAGTCAAGACTGGTATCGAAGGTATTGGCGAAATTGAATCAATCTGTATGGAACACCTCGGGTAGCGTTTTCCACCATTCACCTTCGGCGCGATCTTCCATCGGTGCTTGCATCGGAATTGTTAGCGACCACCACTCTTGAGTCTTTGGGTCATCGCCCATCGCTTTCATATCGCCTTCGTAATCATTTCCTACATATTCAAAATATGAGAAGAGAAGATCACCGTGGCGATAAATTGAATAATTTTGAATATGGCTTTTGCTGATCTGAGCCAAAATTTCGGGCCATACAGCAGCGTGAATGCGCTCATATTCTGCGCGAGCACCTGGTGCAATACCAATAACAGAACCTACTCTTTTCATTTTCTCTCCATCCCTAAAGGCGATAAGCCTTGATTGCGGTTTTGTATTTCAAATCATCAATCTCTGCTTGCGAGAAATCTTTTATAAGCTCTAACTGTGCTTTCCAAACAGTGTCGTAATCATTGGCCATGCTGGAGAAGGGCCAATCACTTCCCATCATCATTCGCGATGTTCCAAAAGATTCCTTCATCGCCATGACGTATGGACGCCAATCTTCAATCGTCCATTTTTCCCAATCAGATAAAACATTGAGACCTGAGAACTTTGTGTAGACATTAGGAAATGCTGCAGCCTTTTGCATTTCAACTAACCATTCATCCCATTGCCCACCTTTGATATCTGGTTTTGCAAAGTGATCAACAATGATGGTGAGGTTTGGATGGCGCTTAGCAATGGTTGGAACATTTCGAGTGTGCTCAGGCTTTATCGCAACATAATCGAAAGAGAGATTACGTGAGGCAACTTCGCCTAAAGTTTTGAGTACTGGCTCGCGCAATATCCATGCATCATCAGATTCGTACTTTGAGTTTCCGTAATCATGAGTCAGATTTCGAACACCCTTGAAGAGTGGATTCTTTCCGAAGATATCGAGGGCAGCAACCGCTTCCTGGGTTCGATCAAGTGGCACCCATCCGACAATTGCCGCAATTTGGGGATTTTTGGTGGCCGAATGAAACATATAAAAGGTGTCATCGTATGTATCTGCTGCCTGAACGTAGACGGTTCCTGTTATGCCAAATTTGGCAATCGATGGGTTAACTTGTTCTTGTACATAGTCGTGACCAAGTAGATGAGTTATATCTGGAGTAATCCATGAATACTCGCGTTCGGAATATTTCCACACATGCTGGTGTGCATCAATAAATGGCTTCTGGCTCATTGCAATCTCTCCATTACTAACTTATAGAACACGGTGTTTATCCCACACAGATCGAACACTCTTGCCTTCAAGTAATTCCTTGAGCACTGTACTTTCACGTCGTGCTCGCTCATTTGCCAAAGTAATTACCTCATCAGTCTTTGAGGCTGGAACGACTGCAACCCCATCGTTATCGGCGACGATGAGATCTCCCTGGTTGACCTCTACTCCCCCGCAATTCACGCGTGAGTGAACGCTGCTCACTTTCATGCGCCCTTTGTAATCAAAGGGCAGAGTTCCGATTCCGAAAGCGCTAAATCCCACGGGCAATATCTCTTGAGTATCGCGAAGTGGGCCATCAGTTACTACGCCATTGGCTCCGCGTCCCTTTGCAGCTGTTGAAAATAGTTCACCCCAAAAGGCTGACTGTGTGGAATGCCCTGTTGCAACGATTGCAACATCGCCAGATTGCAATGAATCAAGGAAGTCAATTGCCGGGCCATAAGGATCCTGTGGATCGAAATCATTTCCTTCTACAAATTCAATAGTGGATGCATAACCCATAATTTTCATTGATGAAACTAATGGGGTCACCGCACGCGACATTACATTGCTGCGAAATCCTATGAGGTCGAGTGAGTCAGAGACTAAGGCGCTTCGGACTCGAAGATCGACTTCGAGTCCACTTCGCAATACAAATGGTTGAGCGCTCATTAGTTAGCTCGCAAGGATTTTATTTATCTCGGCGGCAAAGAAATCACGAACAGCAATACCCTCATCTACATATTTCCCGTGGCTAAAGAAACCGTGAATATGTCCCTCATAATCTTTATGGACGACATAGTTACCAGCCTCTTTGAGTTTCTTGGCATAGAGCAATCCATCATCGCGAAGCACGTCATATTCGGCCGTGATGATTACAACTGGTGCAAGACCTGCCAAAGATTTTGCTGTGTGCGGTACTGCATAAGGATTATTCTTATCTTTTTCATTCAAGTATTGTTCCCAGAACCAGATCATTCCACGGCTTGATAGTCCGTATCCCTCTGCATTATTTTTATATGAGGGTGCTTCAAAATCTAATCCATTGGCTGGATAGATTAGTAATTGATAGGCAAGTTTGATTTTTCCTTCATCACGAGCACGAAGTGCAACACCTGATGCCAAATTACCTCCGGCGCTATCTCCACCAACACCAATCTTCTTTACATTGATATTGAGGTAAGCCCCATTGGCTGCAACCCATTCAAGAGTTTCATAACAATCATCATGTGGAATTGGAAATTTGTGCTCAGGTGATTTTTGGTAATTGACCGAGACAACCACTGAATTAGTTCTCTTAGCGAGTGAGACTAGTTGCGAGTCATATCGATCAATATGACCAAAAACCCAGCCACCACCGTGGTAATAAATAAATGCGTTGAAAGGTCCTGGGGCCTCTGGTGTGTAAATGCGAATCGGAAGATCTGCTGTTGCAGAAGAAATAAAACGGTGATCTATGCGCACGCCGCCCTCAATAGGACCTGCCATATCTACCTCTTCATGGCCGCCATATCGAGCCTTGGCACCGAGGTCCCATGCCTCTGGAAGATTAAGAGCTTTCATGCGATCTAAAAGTGTTTTCGCTTGCGGATTCAATGTCATGGATACACCTTACTTTCGCGCGAGTAATTCATCTAGTGCATTCCAAACAGAATCTGGAACCACATCGTTGAAGGCTGCAACATTGGCATCAACTTCGGCCTTGCTTCTGCTTCCGACTAAAAGTGCTTTTACTGCTGGGTGGCGAAGTGGATATTGAAGAGCTGCGCGCGATAGCGAGACACCTTGTTCTCGCAAGAAATCAGAGATCATCTTTGCTCGGGCGAGAATTTCATCGCTAGCTGGGGCATAGTCATAGGTTGCGCCCTTGACTGGATTTGCAAGGATTCCCGAGTTGTAGACACCTGCTGCTAAAACTGAAACTCCCTTAGCAAGGGCTGCTGGCAAAAGATCTTGCGCGCCACTTTGATCTAAGAGTGTGTAGCGCCCAGCAAGGAGCACAATGTCAATATCGGTCTCTTTCACAAATCGAGTTGGAATTGCACTTTGATTCATTCCAATACCGATTGCCTTGACAATTCCTTGATCACGCATTTTCGCGAGTGCTGGATATGCTTCTTTGATTGCGACATCGGCGTGATTATCTGGATCATGCACAAAAACAATATCGATACTATCTAGGCCTAAGCGCTCCAAACTATCTTTGAGCGAGCGCTCAACACCTTGAGCTGAAAAATCAAATAATCGCTCCACCGTTGGATCTGCATCTAAAAAGTCAGGGTCAGCACCTTGTGTAGTTGGAACAAGCAGACGTCCAATCTTTGATGAAAGAATGTAAGAGTTTCGTGGATATGCATTGAGCAGAGCGCCTAATCTGCGCTCTGATGTTCCTTTTCCATAATGCGGCGCAGTATCAAAATAATTTATTCCATGGGCAAATGCACTCTTGACGACATCGACAGCATCGCTATCTGACATCGAAGTAAATAATCCACCAAATGTTGCAGCACCAATTCCCATCATAGAAATCTCTACGCCAGGTGCGATTTCAACTTTGGTGTTATGAGCCATGAAAAATCCTCTACTCAGATGCTATTTTTACTGGCGGAAATATCTCCGAAGGCTACTAGCCAAATACTATTTCGTATAGTATTTTGACGACCCTATCGAGGAGGTCCCATGGGCGCGAAAATTACTTCGCTCAATGTTTTTGACGTTCGCTTCCCTACCTCCACCATGCTCGATGGCTCCGATGCCATGAACGCAGACCCCGATTACTCAGCGGGCTACCTTCGAATCGATACAGATCAAACAGGCTTATCTGGCCACTCCCTCGTCTTCACCATTGGGCGCGGAAACGATGTGCAGATTGCGGCAATCAAGATGTTGGTTGAACGCTTTGCTGGCATGGATATAGATGAGGCATTCAAGAATATTGGAAAGATAACTCGCGAATTATCAAGTGATAGTCAGATCCGTTGGCTTGGACCAGATACCGGCGTGTTCCATATGGGAATTGGCGCAGTACTCAATGCCCTCTGGGATCTTTTTGCAAAATCTCGCAATGTTCCACTGTGGAAACTTCTCTCCGACATGAGTCCTGAGGAAATTGTTGCGGCCATTGATTTTAGATATATCAGCGATGCAATCACACCAGCTGAAGCACTTGCGATCTTGAAAAAGAGCGAAGGCGCAAAGGCTGAGAATGAAAAGATTTTGCGTGCTAAAGGATTACCTGCCTACACAACTACTCCTGGCTGGCTTGGATATAGCGATGAGAAGATGCTCGACCTTACAAAGCAAGCCATGGCAGATGGCTTTACTCTCATTAAATATAAGTGTGGAAAATCTAAAGAAGATGATCGCCGTCGCCTTACCAAGGTACGCGAATTAGTAGGACCAGATTTCTCTATTGCAATCGATGCCAACCAAGTCTGGGATGTCGATACAGCAATTGATTGGGTCAACTCCCTCGCCGAGTTCAAATTGCGCTGGATTGAAGAACCAACGCATCCAGAAGATGTGCTTGGCCACGCTCGCATTGCTCGTGAAGTTGCCCCTACCCCTGTTGCCACCGGTGAGATGGCTAGTAATCGCATGATATTCAAACAACTCCTTCAATCAAATGCAATCTCTGTTATGCAAATTGATGCAACACGCGTTGCAGGGGTCAATGAAAACCTTGCAAATATCTTGATGGCTGCAAAATTTGGTATTCCAGTGTGTCCTCACGCTGGCGGAGTTGGGCTCTGCGAAATGGTTCAACATATGGCCATGTTTGATGCTGTTGCAGTTACTGGCCATCATTCAAAGCGCATCGTTGAATATGTGGATCACTTGCACAATCACTTCGTTGTTCCAACAAATGTTGTCAATGGTTTTTATATTGCTCCAACGCAGCCTGGTGCTGGAGCAGAAATGTTCCAAGCAAGCATCGATGAATTCCTATTCCCAACCGGCACCTACTGGAAGAGTGCGGTGAAGAAATGAGCGAAGATTTCAAAGGTCTTGATGCAGTAGTGACAGGTGCAGGCTCTGGAATTGGACTCGCAGTTGCAACGATGCTCAAAGCACAAGGCGCACAGGTCTTTGGCTTAGATCTCAATGAAGGCTCCATGGCATCCGTTGCAACATTTGTTAAATGCGATGTCGGAAATGATGATTCAGTAAATGCTGCTTTTAAAGAGATAACTTCAAAGGTTAAAAAAATTGACATTGTTATCAATAATGCCGGCATCGGCTCTATTGGTAGTGTCGCAGATACAACAAGTGCAGAGTGGCTCAATGTT
Organism: Bifidobacterium breve; assembly: GCA_945898065.1. Lineage (GTDB taxonomy): Bacteria > Actinomycetota > Actinomycetes > Nanopelagicales > Nanopelagicaceae > Planktophila. The sequence goes on along the minus strand of CAMDHH010000009.1, from coordinate 8,190 downwards.
CTCAATATCAATGTCGTAGGTATCAGCAGAATTTCTTCAGCCGCTCTTCCATACTTGCGAATGAGTAAATCTGGAGCCATAGTAAATACTTGCTCAGTTGCAGCAACTGCAGGGTTACCCTTACGCGCGATCTATAGTGCTAGTAAAGGAGCAGTGCTCTCACTCACTCTTGCAATGGCAGCAGATTTTGTAAAAGAAGGAATTCGAGTCAACTGCGTCAATCCTGGAACAGCCGATACACCGTGGGTAGGACGACTGCTTGCACAAGCTGCAGATCCTGCTGCTCAACGCGTAGCACTTGAGGCTCGCCAACCAATGGGTCGACTTGTCTCAGCCGATGAAGTAGCACGCGCAATTCTCTATCTTGCCAATCCCCTGCAGGCATCGACAACTGGAACTTCACTCGCTATCGATGGTGGCATGCAAGGGTTACGCTTACCTAAATAATTCCCTAACTAGTTCGAGAGAAGCTCATGCCACGCAAAGTTCAACCAGTTGCTGCAGGTCCAAGACGATCTGTCCTCTCTGATGAAACATATGACATGGTCAAGGCGATGATTCTTACTCATGAAATTGCACCTGGTGCAAAGGTAAATATTGACGCGTTAGCGGTGAAATTAGGTGTTTCGCAAACTCCTATTCGTGAAGCACTTGCCCGTTTAGAATCCGATGGCCTCATTGCAAAAGAGGCACTCAAGGGTTATTCGACAACAAAATTGCTTACAGTCAAACAATTCAACGACTTATTCCAATTTCGCTTACTTGTAGAGCCTTGGGCTGCAGAGCAATCTGCCAAAAAAATTGATGCAGTCGGTATCGCAGCTCTCAAGGCCGAGATGCAGAGTGCAAAAACAGCGCTCAAGCTCAGCGAGAGCCAGCAAGTTCAAGCATTTATTGAACATGACGCCCGATTCCACTCACTCATTACTCGTATATCTGGCAACGAATCTGTTACTGAGTCCTTTGAACGTACTCATTGCCACTTACACCTTTTTCGCCTCTTTCTAGCCTCTCAAAGCCACCTCATAGATGACAAACCAAAAGATAAATTTGTCGAAGATCTTTTTTATCGTTATTACCAAACTGGTCAAGGCCAATTAACAATCAAAGAACATGAAGCGATTGCTCATGCAATTTGTACTGGCGATGACAAAAGTGCAAAGAGCTCCATGCAAAAACATATTCAATCTTCCTTAGACCGATTCTCTCCAGCAGCAAAGGCGCTAAACAAATGACAGTAATAACAGATATAGAGATCCGTGCATGCCGCGGTGGCGATGCACTCAACACACTCGATGCAGTCAGTGCCGTACAACTACCAGGTGGCTCACGTCCTGATTTCACTGTCATCACACTGACAACGTCGGATGGAGTCAAAGGAACATCATTTGGTTTTGGAGCACTCGATGCCAAGGCTGCTGCTGCAACGATGTCACAAGTAAAGCCATTCTTTATGGGCCGCAGCCCACACGGTTCTGCAAAGAATATGAAGGATTTTGAACTCTTTGATCGCCGTTGGAATCACGTTCCAATTTATTCATACGCGCCTTTTGATAATGCATGTTGGGACATTGTAGGAAAGATGGCGCATCAACCTGTTTATAAATTACTCGGCGCTGCTCGTGAAAAAGTTCCTCTATACGTCTCATCAATGTTTCTGCCTGGACCTGAAGATTATGCAAAGCAAGCACTTGAAGTTAAAGCCAAAGGTTATCGAGGCTACAAACTTCACCCACCAGGAGGCTTAGATCTAGATATCGCTTGCTACCGCGCAGTGCGCGAAGCCGTGGGCGATGATTTCACATTGATGGCCGATCCAGTGATTATGGCTTCATATGAAGATGCGTTGAAGGCAGGACGTGAACTTGAGCGCCTTGGCTACAAGTGGCTTGAAGAGCCACTCCTCGATGTCAATCTCAATGGACTTAAAAAACTGCGTGAAAAATTGGATATTCCAATCTGTGGCACTGAAGTAATCGCTGGCAATCATTACAGCGTCGCTCACTGCATCACAGAAGGAATCGTCGATATCGTGCGTACAGATGTCTCATGGCGCGCAGGTATCACTGCAGTAATGAAGACTGCGCACTTGGCAGAGGCCCATGGTGTTCAGTGCGAACTGCATACGACGATTTATCACGCCCTTGAGCAAGTCCAACTTCATCCATCACTTGCTATGGTCAACTGTGAGTTCTTTGAAACTCTTTATCCATTTGATGATTTTGAATTCGGCACAAAGAGCAAGCTCAATATTGTCGATGGATATGTCATGGCACCTGTTGGTGAAGGTCTCTGTATTGAGTACGACTGGGACTTCATCGACAAGCACACTGTCGCAATTCTCTAAGTTTTAGCGAGCAGGTCCTGCGACACAATTGATGAGCGGGCTACCTTCTGCAAATCTTTTGAGTTGTGATTCAACAAGTGCGCGTCCTCGTGGTTCAAATGCAGTTGAATCTCCGCCAACGTGTGGGGAAATAATTACATTTGGCGCACTCCACAGAGCATGGCCACTTGGCAACGGTTCTGGATCTGTTACATCTAGCCCAGCAGTTATTCGGCCTGTATGTAATTCTTTGATCAAAGCATCTGTATCTACAACAGGTCCGCGAGCAACATTGATTAGCGTTGCCCCATCCTTCATTGCCGATAAGCGCTGATCGCTCATGAGATGGCGTGTCTCATCTGTTAGTGGCACTATCAAAATAATGACATCAAGGGTTGGCAAAAGAGAATCAAATTCACTCATCTTCTTTGAACCATTAGCACCAGAGCGAGTAAATGGAATTACCTCAACACTAAAATTAGAGAGTTGCCTGGCAATGAGTGCACCGATATTTCCATATCCAACGATTCCTACTCGTGAATCAGCCAGTGCTGTATTGCGCGTATGAACCCATTGGCCTTTCTCTTTATTAGAAGCAAAGGTTGCAAAGCCGCGACGGGCAGCGATAGTCAGGCCCACTGCAAGTTCTGCGGTTGAAGCATCGTGGACGCCAGATGCGTTACACAGGGTCACACCTTCTGGCAAAAGTTGAAGCACATCATCAAAGCCTGCATTGGGATATTGCACTACCTTCAAATTCTTCATCTTTGGAATCTGCTCAATTGCAGCTTTACCGCCCATATAAAGCGGAACATAAAAAGTTACTTTTTCCAGTTGATCAGGGGTTGGATGTATTCCATTAGTTGGTAAGTGCTCTAAACCAGCAGGAATCGCCAAATCACTCCACTGCGTCCAAATCATCTCTTCACCACATTCTTATCTATATAGATATACATATAAGTTGCAATAGCCAATATCAATAGAATAAAGGCGTAAGCCCATTCAAAACCAATTGACTCACTCATCCATCCCATTATCCAAGGGGCAATACCGAGTGCTGGGCCCATACCAATAGCAAAGGACGCGATTCCTACATCAGGGCCTTGCTCACTTGCAGCAGAGCGGGCAAGTGCAATTGCATTGAGGGGACCAAGACCAAAGCCGGCAATTAGTAGGCCTATAAAGGTAAGAGTTGGGCTTGATGCAAGAATTATCATTACCAAGCCCAGTGTCATAAATGTAGTTGAAAATGTCCACATAAAGTTTGTAGATACCCTCGACATAAACGAAAAGGCTATTCGGCTAATTGAAATGAAGTAACCAATAGCGGTCACGATCAGCACAGCATTGCGAAGTGTCATGCCTCTATCAACGAGTAAATCTAAAGACCAGGTTGTCGTTCCCGTCTCCAGCCAAATGGTCAAGAAGCCAAAAAATACTAATATCATGAAACTCTTATCCCAAATTATTTTCTTACTGTGCCCACTGGAAGAATCTCTCATTTCTATCTGTGGAACCATCAACAATGCAGTACTTCCAAGGATTACTGTTGCAACGATTATTGTGTAACGCCATTCCACGCCACCGCGTGTAAAGATTCCAATAATTGTTGGTGAGATTGCTCCAAAGAGCCCACTTATGCCAACGGTGCGAAGCATCATCTTTACTGCAGTTCCTGAATGCGAGCCAAGTGTTGCTGAATTAGTATTGTTGAAAATGGTTGCACCGATTGCAGATAAAGTAAAAGATGGGACTGTAATCCACAACGTTCTGCCAAGGCAGTAACCGAAAATTCCAATAATCGTGAGAGCCCAACCAAGACGTAAAAGTCGATGAGGCGGGTACTTATGGATATGTCTTGGTATCAGAATTGAAAGAGTTATTACAGCAAGCGCCCATCCGATATTGTGAATTGAGGCCATCACTCGAGAGATTTCAAGATCTCTTTTTAGAAGTGGGATTGAAAAACCAATTGCATACTGAGTGAATCCCATCATTCCGTGCAAGGCAATCAAACGATTGGCATACGGCAGTACAGGTGCCTGATTCATTACTGAAATCTCCTAGAGATAGAGCTAAATCCTATAGGCCTTTAGAACTGTTCGGCGAGTTTTTCTCCAGCTTTTTTCAAGTAGATCTCAGGGTGAGAAATTGCTTCATCACTACTTACTAATTCATTGAGTGTTACGCCTTTTGATCCATCAGGGAACTCAACTTTTCTAGCACCGACACAATAAGCAATATCAACTGAATTCTTCTGTGCTAATTCGCGAATATAACCAACACCTTTTCCAACAAAGCTTTGTTCATCTAATCGACCTTCACCTGTAATCACTAAATCTGCACTAGCGATTGCTTCACGCAATGAAACAATTCTTGCAATGGCCTCTGCCCCGCTTTCAAATGTTGCACCCCACATAGCTCGAAGCCCAAACGATGTTCCACCTGCTGCGCCACTACCAGCGCTATCTGCTCTGCCAACAATTGATAGAAGATGAGATAAACCTTTTTCTAATTCAACTATTTGCTGCGGTGTAGCACCTTTTTGCGGTGCATACGTGGCAGCCGCACCATTGATACCGAGCAACGGTGATTGAACATCTACTAATGCGACGACTCCTTGCGCAGGTGCTGCAATCGCATTCGATGTATCAATGGAGGCAATTCGAGAAAGCTCTCCCCCGCCTTTGCCAATTTCTTTCCCATCTATATCTAAGAATCGATATCCAAGGGCCATGAGTGCACCTACGCCGCCATCAGTGCTGGCTGATCCGCCGAGGGCAACAAATATTTTAGTAACACGAGAATCTTGCGCAGCATGAGCAAGCACTATTCCTAATTCATATGTATGCGCATTCAATGGGTCTAACGTTTTGAGCAATGTAATTCCGCTCGCCTGCGCTAGCTCTACAACTGCAATTCCTTCAGGCAAATAAAGCCAGTAACCATTGCCTACCTTTACACGAATTGAATCAGGACGAGACTTTTCTATTGCATCCAAACTTCCTTCGCCTCCATCGGCAAATGGAATTTCGAGAACTTCATCAGATGGGCGAATTGATAACCACCCTTGCGCAATCGCACGCGCTGCATCGCTACTCGATATCGAACCCTTGAAAGAATCAGGAGCAATAACGATGCGGGCCATGGTTCTATCCTTGCACAAGAAAAAACCCGCTAATCACTGGGATTAGCGGGTTTTTCTAATTACTTTTTTAGCTGCAACCAGATGTGTTTCCACAACCTTCGCATACATAACATGCACCTGACATACGCATCTTCACGCCACATGTCATACAGAGTGGGGCATCTGATGTGATTCCTGAAATTGCTTCAAGGAGTTCAGTAGATGATCCGTACTCTTGCTTTGGTGCAACTTCAATCTTTACCTCAACAGGCTTGCTCACAACAGCAGGTGCTGCTGATTGTGCAATCGTTTCAGTTGCTGCAGTGATATCAGGTGTGTATTCACCAGTTTCGAGTGCACGTGTGCGCTCTGCTGATGTGTACAAGCCCATTGCACTGCGTGAATCAAATGGCAAGTAATCGAGGGCTAGACGACGGAAGATGTAATCCATCATCGACTGTGCCATACGAATATCTGCATCATCTGTCATACCTGCTGGCTCAAAGCGCAAGTTAGTGAACTTCTCAACAAATGTTTCTAGTGGAACACCGTATTGAAGACCAATCGATACTGCGATTGAGAATGCATCCATCACACCGGCAAGTGTTGATCCTTGCTTGCCGAGCTTGAGGAATACCTCACCGAGTGCGCCATCAGCGTATGCACCTGATGTCATGTAACCCTCTGCACCGCCAACAGCAAATGATGTTGTTGTTGATGGGCGTGACTTTGGAAGACGCTTGCGAACTGCAGCTGCTGGATGTGCGCTTTCAACTGCAACATCCTTCACCTTTGCTTTTCCGTCAGAGAGTGGCTGTCCAACTTTGCAATTATCGCGATAGACAGCGAGTGCCTTGACGCCCATCTTCCATGCTTGGAAGTAGACATCTTCAACCTCTTCAACAGTTGCATCCTCAGGAAGGTTGACTGTCTTTGAAATTGCACCTGATAGGAATGGTTGGCAAGCAGCCATCATTCGAACGTGGCCCATGGCAGCAATTGATCGTGCACCAAGTGCGCAATCGAAAATGTCGTAATGCTCTAGCTTGAGACCAGGTGCATCAATGACATGGCCATTGGCTGCAATGAACTCAACAATTGCTTCTATTGTCTCTTCTGTATAACCAAGTTTGCGAAGTGCTGCAGGAACTGTCTGGTTCACGATCTGCATTGAACCGCCGCCAACAAGCTTCTTGAACTTCACTAGTGAGAAGTCAGGCTCGATACCTGTTGTATCGCAATCCATCATCAAACCAATTGTTCCTGTTGGAGCAAGAACGGAAATTTGCGCGTTGCGCCATCCATTCTTATCTCCTGTTGAAAGACATGAATCCCAAGCCTTATTTGCCTCTGCCCAGACATCGCGATCAAGTGTTGTCTCAGACTTTGCAGCAGATGATGCTGCTGCATGCTTGCGCATAACGCGTGCATGTGGCGTTGCATTTTGTGCAAAGCCGGCATATGGACCCACAATTCCAGCAAGTTCTGCTGAACGCTTGTAAGTAATACCTGTCATCAATGATGTGATTGCACCAGCTAGTGCACGACCACCTTCTGAATCGTATGCAAGACCTGAGGCCATAAGAAGTGCTCCGAGGTTTGCATAACCGATACCAAGTTGGCGATAAGCCTTTGTTGTATCGCCAATTGCCTCAGTTGGAAAGTCTGCAAAACAGATGGAGATATCCATTGATGTAATGACGAGTTCGCAAGCCTTGCCGAATGTCTTTGCATCAAATGAACCATCTGACTTGAGGAACTTCATCAAGTTGAGTGATGCCAAGTTACATGATGAGTTATCGAGTGACATGTACTCAGAGCAAGGGTTGGATGCGTTGATGCGTCCAGTCTCTGGGTTTGTGTGCCAATCATTGATTGTGTCGTCATATTGAATCCCTGGATCGGCGCATGCCCATGCAGCTTGTGCCATCTTGGTAAAGAGTGTGCGAGCATCAACATTTTCAATAACTTCACCTGTTGAGCGAGCAGTCAGGCCGAATGAATCGCCCTTTTCTACAGCGCGCATAAATTCATCTGATACGCGAACTGAGTTATTAGCATTCTGATATTGCACAGAAATAATATCTTTTCCGCCAAGATCCATATCGAATCCAGCATCGCGTAGCGCGCGGATTTTGTTCTCTTCGTTGACCTTTGTCTCGATAAATTCTTCAATATCTGGGTGAGCAACATCTAGAACAACCATCTTTGCAGCGCGACGTGTAGCGCCACCTGATTTGATTGTTCCTGCAGATGCATCAGCACCGCGCATAAAGGAGACTGGACCAGATGCAGTTCCACCTGATTTGAGAAGTTCCTTTGATGAACGAATGCGTGAAAGGTTGAGTCCCGCACCGGATCCGCCTTTGAAGATCATTCCTTCTTCGCGATACCAGTTAAGAATGCTATCCATAGTGTCATCAACGGAGAGAATGAAGCACGCACTTACTTGCTGTGGTGATGCTGTTCCAACGTTGAACCACACTGGTGAGTTGTATGCAAATATTTGATGGAGCAACATGTAGGTAAGTTCATGTTCGAAAATTTCTGCATCATTATCTGTTGCGAAATATCCGTGCTCTTTGCCAGCCTTTGTATATGTAAGTACAACGCGGTCGATAACTTGCTTGAGTGACCATTCGCGATTTTCGTGACCTACTGCGCCACGGAAGTACTTTGTTGTAACAATCATTGATGCATTCACTGACCAAAAATCAGCAAACTCCACTCCGCGCTG
>CAMDHH010000008.1 GCA_945898065.1 Bifidobacterium breve | reverse complement strand
TTTATGCGAGATACTTCTCCTCTTATACCCATGCTTGCTACGTAGCGCTTCTGAGTGCGCGATGTGAGCCAACTAAGGAGTGACCCGATGGCTGCCATGAAACCCCGCACTGGCGATGGACCCATGGAAGTTACAAAAGAGGCTCGCTCTCTCGTCATGCGAATTCCACTCGAAGGTGGCGGACGTTTAGTTGTAGAAATGAATGCCGAAGAGGCAAATAATCTCAGTGCAGCGCTTCATGCGGCTGTTTCACTCATCAAAAAATAGAGCTTAGTTTTTAGCCCTATGAAAGATGTTTTTGCGCAATCTGCACCAATAACTATTGAAAGTGCGTTGTGCTCGCAAGCAATAGCACTTTCATATTCAAAGAATGAAAAAGATGAAATTGTTATTGAAGGACCATCAAAATTAGTTTCTGTAATTGAAAAACACTTCGAACTTATTCTCATAGATGAACTTTCGTTTTTTTCACCTTCGGGAAAAGCTGGCGAAATATTCGAAATTCCGGTCAGTGCAACCGATTCAGAGACAGAGCGAATTTTCCTTGTTGGTTTAGGCGATAAGAGTTTGCCCTCTATTCGACTTGCAGCAGCTGCAATAGGCCGAAAAGTTCGAGGTAAGAATATTAAAGTTTTTTCAGCATGTACTGATGGAGTAGATGAGTTACATGCATTCGCAGTATCGCTAACTTTAGGCACGTATGTATGGAATCTCAAAACCGATATGGATATGAAATATCCTGAATTATTTCTTGCAACAAATGATCAAGAGACACTCGATGATGCCGTGGTTATTGCAAAAGCTATTTGCGTTGCACGCGATCTTGTTCATACTCCTGCAAATATTAAGAATCCAGCATGGTTGGCTCAAGAAGCGGTAAGACTAGGTAAAGAATTTGATTTTGAGGTCAAAGTGCTATCTGGCAAGGAACTTGCAGAGTTTGGCGGATTGCGCGCCGTTGGAAATTCATCACCAAAACCTGGCCCTCGTTTCGTTGAACTTTCCTACGTACCTCGTAGTTCAAAGAAGAATGTTAATGCTCTCGAACATGTTGTTTTAGTTGGAAAGGGAATTACCTTCGATACAGGCGGAGTTTCTCTCAAGCGTCCATATGACACCATGATTGCAATGAAGAGCGATATGGCTGGCGCAGCAGCAATTCTTGCAACGGTGAGTGCGATTGCTCAATTACAGCCAAAGGTACGCGTTACTGCGCTTATGATGCTTGCGGAAAATGCATTATCTGGAAGCTCGCAACGCCCAAGTGATGTCATTACGCACTTTGGTGGAACTACCGTAGAAGTAATAAATACAGATGCTGAAGGTCGCTTAGTTCTAGCTGATGGTCTTGCATACGCTGATAAGTATTTAGATCCTGATTACTTAGTTGATATCGCAACACTTACTGGTGCTGCAACACTTGGACTTGGCCGTCAATATGCCGCCATGTACACGCGCGATAACAAACTAGCTAAAGAGTTAGTAGCAATTGGTGAAGAGTCAGGTGACAAAGTTTGGCATATGCCACTTATCGATGACTATCAAGATGCGCTTGCCAGCGATATTGCTGATTTCAATCACACCGCCGATAAAGGTAAATATTCTGCAGGTTCTGTCACGGCTGCGCTCTTCCTCGAAAAATTTGTCGGAGAACGCCGTTGGGTACATTTGGATATCGCTGGAACCGCACGTAGCGAAGTTGATGCAGGAGAGAATCCAAAAGGTGGAACTGGATATGGTGTTCGACTACTTACTGATTGGATAATGAGCCTGTGATGCGACAAGATCCACATGCATTTTCGGAGAGTTTTATTTCTGAAGATTTTGACATGAGTCAAGCGCGAGCTCGCGGTGTTGAACTCGGTGTTGTTGATACAACCCCTGGTGCTGGCGCATACCTGCGATTCCTGGCACATCTTCTCAAAGCACAGTCTGTAGTTGAAGTTGGCACAGCCTCTGGCGTTGGCTCGCTCTGGCTACTCAAAGGAATGATGAAGAGTGGAACTCTTACATCCATCGATGATGAAATGGAACATACTCAAATTGCAAAACTTGCTCTGCAAGATGCTGATATCGATCAATCTCGATTTAGATTAATCACTAATTCGATTCCTGATGTTATGACGAAATTAACTGATCGCGCCTATGACTTAGTTGTGCTTCGCCACAATCCCGAGGACTTATCTTTTGTTATTGGAGAAGCGCATCGTATTTTGCGCAGTGGGGGCGTATTAGTAATTGATAACTATTTTGGAGGATCCAAAGTTCAAGATCCTGCCCAAAGAGATGCAAAAACAGTGGCTCTTCGTGATGTTGGCAAGATCATTAGAGCAAACGCAGAGGATTGGGTAAGTTCACTCATTCCTACCGGAGATGGTTTGTTGCTTGCCACGAAGGTATAGCAGAATTACGCCATGAAGTTTCCTCGTAAGAAAAAAATAAGCGCCTCGACGCCTTGGTGGGAAACCCCAGTGAAGAAAAAATCTTACAATCTCAATCTTCTCTTTGTTGGCGTCATTGCGGGAGTCATTGGCGGAATTTTAGGTTCAAATGCATCGACAGGTTGGATTCCATATCGCGCCAATTTAGTAAGTTCCAATAGCGCAATTGAGAGAGAACCAGATTCAGTAGCAGGAATTGCGCAGCGAGTTCTACCATCCGTAGTTTCAATTGCAACAGAATCTGATTCTGGTGGTGGAACTGGTTCAGGTTTCATTATTGATAGTGGCGGAATGATTCTTACAAATAATCATGTTGTTGACGATGTTGCACTCTATGGTGGAGTAATTAGGGTAACCCTCAATAATGGGCAAAATTACGAAGGAACAATTGTTGGTCGAGATGCGCCTTATGATCTCGCTGTTATCAAGATTGCTGCAAATAATCTTCCAGCGCTGCAATTCGGAGATAGCGAAAAAGTAGCGGTCGGAGATTCCGTCATTGCAATTGGTTCCCCACTTGGTCTTTCTGGAACGGTAACTCTTGGCATTATCAGTGCAAAGAATCGTGCGGTGACTGCAGGAAGTGGTGGCCCTGAAAGTTCATTTATCAATGCACTGCAAACTGATGCTGCAATTAATCCAGGAAATTCTGGCGGTCCATTAGTAGATATAACCGGGGCAGTAATTGGAGTCAACTCAGCAATTGCATCCCTTGGTGTATCATCGGGATCGCAACTTGGTTCTATTGGTCTTGGTTTTGCAATTCCAATCAATCAAGCGCGCCGTACTGCAGAGCAACTTATCAAAACAGGCAAAGCCACATATCCAATAATGGGTCTTTCATTGGATATGGCATCAACTGGAAAAGGTGCACAGGTAGCAACTCAACCGAATGCAATTCTCAAAGGTGGACCAGCTGCTAAAGCAGGAATTCGCGCAGGTGATCTCATTACCCATTTCGAAGGTAGGAAAATCACAACAGCGGATGAACTCATTGTTGCTGTGAGAGCGCAAGAAGTTGGCGATACCATCAAACTTAGATATTTTCGCAATGGCAAGAGCACAGAAGTATCGCTCACCCTTGTTGCCTCAACAAAATAATGTGTAGTTCTGAGCAAGGACGGATAGGCTAAGAACATGTTCTTCGATCTTGGTGCAGGCGAAATATTGGGCTTGGCAATACTCGGAGTCATTCTTGTTGGTCCAGAGCGATTACCACATGTTGCTTCTGAAGCTGCTAAATTAGTAAAAAAGTTACGCGCACTTTCACAGACTGCAACAAATGAATTACGTGAAAACTTGGGACCTGGATTTGAAAACTTACAGCCTGCTGACTTGCATCCGAAGACCTTTATAAAAAAGCAATTAGCAGATGCGCTAGATGAGAATCAAAAACCAGCGGCTAAGAAAATCAATGCAAAAATCGACCCTGATCTTCTATGACAATTGTTGAACAGATTCATGCAGCTCTAGCAACAGTTCAAGATCCAGAACTTCATCGAGCACTACCTGAATTAGGTATGGTTGAAGCAGTCTCATTCGACAAAGGTGTTGCAACTCTTACGATTTTATTGACAATTTCTGGATGCCCAATGCAGGATCGATTGCGTACAGATATTACGAAAGCTGTTGAGGCTGTAAAGGAAGTTGAAAGCATCACTTTGAATTTTGGAGTCATGTCTGAGGAGCAACGCAATAATGTTAAGAAGTTGCTTCGTGGTGGTCGTGAAAAGTTCATTCCTTTCGCGCAGCCCGATTCACTCACTCGCGTGCTAGGTATTGCCTCCGGAAAAGGTGGAGTAGGAAAGTCGTCGCTGACGTGCAACCTAGCAATTGCTGCAGCAAATAAAGGATTACGAGTTGGAATTCTCGATGCTGATGTGTATGGACACTCAATTCCACGTTTGATGGGATTGATGAACCAGCGACCAACCGCAATCGATCAAATGTTCATTCCACTCGAGTCTTATGGAGTAAAGACAGTATCGATGGAGATGTTCAAGCCAGAACGCTCCGATGCCGTTGCATATCGGGGCCCACTTCTACATAAGGTATTAGAACAACTCCTCTCTGATGCTTATTGGGGAGATCTCGACTTACTACTTATCGATTTACCACCCGGAACTGGTGATTTAGCAATATCTCTAGGTCAACTGATTCCGTCTTCAGAAGTATTAGTTGTGACGACTCCACAAGTTGCAGCAGCAGAAGTTGCTGAGCGCGCAGGAAGAATTGCTCACCAAATGAAACAACATGTTGTTGGAGTAATTGAAAACATGTCTGCATTTCCTTGCCCCAAGTGCGGTGAATCTATTTCACTCTTTGGCACAGGTGGGGGAGAAGAAACTGCACGTCGACTCTCAGAATTGGTTGGAACGAATGTCCCACTACTTGGAAAGATTCCATTTAGTCCTGATCTTCGAACCGGCGGAGATTCAGGTAAGCCAGTTGTAGCGGAACATCCAGAATCTGCAGCAGCAATGATGATTAATGAAATTACAGATCAACTAATTGTTAGAAGTAAATCCTTATTAGGAGTTCGACTGGGGCTTGCTACGTAATTCTTTGACCATCTCTTCTAAGAGTTCGGCCATTTCACTTCGCATAAAGTCACGTGTTGCGACTTCGCCTAATGAAATTCGCAAACTAGCCAGTTCGCGAGTCAAATATTCAGTATCTGCGATGCTTCTATCATTTCGAGCGCGATCTTCATTGAGTTGAATGCGATCACGATCTGCTTGGCGATTTTGCGCAAGGAGGATAAGTGGCGCGGCGTAAGATGCTTGCAACGAGAGAATGAGCGTCAAGAAAATAAATGGATATGTATCCCAACGCAGCTCTTTCGGAGCCAAACTATTCCAAAGTCCCCAGAACCCAACAAAGAATGTCATGTACACCAAAAAGCGGGTCGTACCTAAGAAACGAGCAAAGTTTTCAGAGAGACGACCAACTGTTTCAGGATCAAAATTTGGTCGCAGCGAACGACGTGTTTCGCGTGGAGTATCTAATTGATTTTTGCGGGCCATTTCAGACTCCTTCCTTCTCTAACTGAGCAATATCTACTTGGGTACGGGCAGTTTCGCGATGATCATGGCGCCAGTTTTCAGGCAATAAGTGATCGAGTACGTCATCGACAGTAACTGCGCCCAGTAAGCGATCATTGGCATCAATAACAGGTACAGATAGCAAGTTATAACTTGCTAAATATGAAGAAACCTCATTGAGAGTTGCTTCAGGGTTGAGGCCCTGTGTATCTGTATCTACAATCGAACCGAGCAGTGTTGAAGGTGGTTCGCGTAATAAGCGTTGGTAGTGGGCCATGCCAATGAAGCGACCGGTAGGTGTTTCTAAAGGTTGGCGACAGATAAATATTTGCGAAGCAAGAGCAGGAGAAATTTCACTCTGTCGAACTACAGCAAGCGCGTCAGCAACAGTTGAATCCGCACTCAAAATAATAGGTTCGGTTGTCATCATTCCACCAGCAGAATAATCTTCATAATTCATAAGGCGAAGAACATCTTCTGCATCCTCAGGTTCCATCAATTCAATCAGTGCTTGCGCGCGTTCGGCTCCAATTTCACGGAGCAAATCTGCCGCGTCATCGGGATCCATCTCTCCAAGTACATCTGCCGCGCGTTCTCCTTCTAATTCGGCAAGGAGTTCTACTCGATTCTTCTCATCCATTTCTTCTAGCACATCTGCAAGTCGTTCGTCATTGAGTGCGCCAGCAACTTCAACGCGACGCTTTGGTGCAAGGTCTTGAAGTACTGCAGCGAGATCGGCGGCACGAAGATTGGAAAAAGTTGAAAGTAAATTAGTGACACCTTGATTTGGTTCATGTGATGCAAAGCCAGTTACTTCTTCCCAAGCAACTGTGGAAGTTGCACCTTTGCGACGCAGGCCATGGCCTTTGCGCATAATATGAACTTTGGTAATCAACCAATCTCCAGTGCGGTTCTGTTCCATACCCATATCTTCAACAACTACATCTTCATTGGATTCAACAAGAGTTATGGAGCGGTCGACTAATTCACCAAGAACTAATAACTCACCTGCGCGTGTATCGAAGCGACGCATGTTGAGTAAACCAGTAATTACTACAGTGCCACTTTCGATAGAGGTAACACGAGTAATAGGTACAAATACTCGTCGACGTAATGGAACTTCAACTACTAAACCAAGAATTCGGGGTGGTTGATTATTAGAACGAAGGGTCGCCACAGCATCTCGCACCTTACCTACTGGATCACCATTGGGGTCAAAGACCGCCGTGCCTGCAAGACGGGCGAGAAATACTCGTTTTATCAAGTTTCCGCTCATGGTCTAAGGGTAACCTCTAAAGAGGGACTCTCGCTTTCGTATAAGTGGTGAGCAGTAGATACCGTTGGCACATGCACAACGAAGCACGAGATAGCCATATTGCCATCCCTGCTCGTCCTGATCTCATTCGGTTAGGTCTTGGAATCATTGGAATTGGAACTTCGGGCCCCCTTATTGCAATGAGTTCTATGCCTGTGCTTACTTTAATTTTTTGGAGAAATCTTGGGGGATCTCTCATTACCCTTCCATTTGCACTACGACATATACCTTTGAAGAGTCATCGCGAAGGCATGAAATGGGCGGCAATAGCCGGCGTGATTCTGGCGCTACATTTTTATGGATTCTTTTTGGCGATGCGTATGACAACTGTTGCTGCAGGAACTGCCATTGTTGCACTCCAGCCAATTTTTGCAGCTCTCTTTGTAAAGTTCAGTGGTGGTCATATTCCATCACGAGCGTGGTTTGGAATGATTGTGAGTTTCTTAGGCGTACTACTTATTTCTGGAATTGATTTACAAATTTCGCTTAGAAGTTTTCTGGGCGATATTGCTGCACTAATCTCGGCGGCACTTTCAGCTCTATACATGATGGCAGGATCTAAAGCGTTACGAACTATTGAAACAAGTACCTACACAACCATTTGCTATTTTGTCTGTGCAGTTACTGCTCTACCAATGGCAATAATTGCTGGTGATGAGATTTTACATTTCACAGCCAAACAATGGTGGATTGTTCTTGGCCTCATACTTGGCGCTCAAATTCTTGGACACACAATGTTTAATTCCACCCTGAAAAGAGTCTCTCCTGCCGTTGTATCACTCATTGTCTTCTTTGAAGTTCCGGTGAGTTCGATTTTGGCAGTATGGTGGCTTAACCAGAAACCACCCCTTGGAATTATTCCTGGTATTGCACTTATTCTTATCGGATGTGTGCTTGTTGTGTTACGTACTCGAGTCGATCGGGCGCAAGCAAATGATTGATTTGCACACCCACACAACGTGTAGCGATGGTACAGACACGCCTCGTGAACTAGTAAATAAAGCACTGTCGCAAGGACTTAATGTCTTAGCAATTACAGATCACGATACAACTTCAGGTTGGAACGAGGCACGACAAGCATTACGCGGTGACTTAGAGCTAGTACTAGGCGCTGAAATTTCATGTCTAACAGATGATGGAATAAGTGTTCACATGCTCGGACTTCTCTTCGATGAAGCTGATGTAGAGATGCAAGTTCTCTTAGAAGAGACTCGAGATGGACGAATTCCTCGTATGCGCAAAATGATTGAGCTCATGCGAGCTGAAGGAATAAATATTTCCCTTGACGATGTGGAGGCAGTAAAGCCAATCGGAGCAACACTTGGCCGCCCACATTTAGCAGATGCACTAGTAAGAAATGGAGTTATTGCTTCCCGGGATGAAGCATTCCAAGAGCTACTTCATAATGAATCTAGATTCTATGTAACACACGCAGCACCAACTCCTGTTGAGGCAATTAGAGCAATTCGTTCTGCAGGGGGAGTAGCTGTTATTGCACATGCATTTGCATCTCATCGTGGAAAGATTCTTGTCAGCGATGATTTTCAAGAACTATGCAAAGCAGGACTCAATGGTATTGAAGTGGATCACAGAGATCACAGCCCAGCAGAGCGTGAGATGTTACGTGCGATTGCGATTGAAAAGAATTTGGTAATTACAGGTTCAAGTGATTATCACGGCACAGGAAAGATGAATTCCTTAGGTGAAAATTGGACGAGCCTAGAACAATGGCATCGACTAGAATCAGAATCTAATCAGCGAAGGGTGGTAAAAGCGTGAATCTTGTGCAAACTAGCGCTATAACTTTTACCATTCAATCTTTCGTGACACTACTGGTAATCATGGATCCACCAGGTGCAACGCCAGTATTTCTGAGTTTAGTTGCAGATAAAAGTGTAAAAGTTCGCCGCCAACTTGCAATACAAGCAGCCTTGGTTTCACTACTTGTTATATCGGTCTTTGCGCTTTTCGGCAGATTTATACTTTCCTACCTCAATGTCTCTATCGAAGCGCTTCAAGGTGCAGGTGGACTTTTACTTCTACTCATCTCACTTGAACTCTTGACAGGACGCAGTGGCGAAAATTCAAAATCTGAAAATGCAAACGTTGCACTCGTTCCCCTTGGAACTCCATTACTAGCAGGACCTGGCGCCATCGTTGCAACAATGCTCTTTGTTCAAGATGCGACAACACCGGCATTAATCTTTGGCCTCATTGCAGCTGTTATTGCCGTTCATGTGGTTATTGCGTTAGCACTTCTTTCTTCAACAACAATTCTGCGTGTAATCCGTGAAGCAGGAGTAACACTTGTTGCGCGAATTGCAGGACTACTGCTTGCCGCCATTGCAGTACAAATGATTGTTGATTCAATCCGTGGTTTCATAAGCGCATAATCATGATTGATCCAGGTCTATATTCACCAACAACGATTGTCTGGAAAATTCACTCTGATCCCTCCATGGTAGTCGGTGGAATACGTGCCTTGCTTCAGCAGGCGCTGCATCCAGTTGCGATGGCAGGAGTGGCAGCACATTCGAATTTTCGAGACGATGCTTGGGGAAGATTGCAACGTACAGGTGATTACGTTACGACCATAACTTTCGGTGAAGTTGCAGAAGCCAATAACTTTGCATCACGCGTGAGATCAATACATTCGAAATTGGGTTTAGATAATCCGCATCATTTGCTCTGGGTACACATGGCCATGGTGGATTCATTCTTAGATACAGCGGTACGTTCAGGTTTAGATTTATCAGATATCGAAAAAGATCTTTACATTAGCCAAATGCGCACCTTTGCAGAGTTAGTCGGTATTCCATCGGCTGATGTTCCTATTTCATTGCAAGAACTTAGAGACTATTTCAAGGAAATCAGACCAGAACTCAGTGCCTCCGATGATGCAAAACGCGCTGCACTCTTTTTATCTATTCCGCCAATGCCAAAAATGGTTCGCTTTGCAACACCCGCTGCACCTGCTTGGGCAACTCTTGCAACACTCGCCGCATCTTCACTTCCTGCATGGGCACGAACACTTTATGGTTGGCCAAATCTTCCCGGTGCACAAATTGCTACATCAATTGCCCTAAAGGCGACAAGAGCAACCCTTTCACTTATTCCTTCCGCAATTATTGAGCCACCAGTTTTCAAAAATGCATGTATTCGCTGGAACCTTGAGGCAAGTGCATGAGCAAGATTGTTGCAATTGCAAATGTTGCAGGTGGTACAGGTAAAACTACTACCGCACATGCACTAGCTGTAGCTTGCGTGGAGTATGGAAAAAAAGTTTTACTCTTAGATTTAGCTGTATCTACTTCATTGACATTTCAGCTAGGGCTGGAGAATGAACGCACAACTCTTACTGATTTCTTGCAAGGTGCACCAATAAATGAGTCTCAGATTAGAACTGTTGCTGAAAGATTTGACTTTATTCCATCGAATTCACGGATTTCTAGTGCTCATGAGATTAATATTTTTAGTAAGTTTCTAGAAATCTTGCCTAAAGAGTATGACTTGGTTCTACTTGATACTCCCTCAACGATTGATCCGCGATTAGTAATGGCATTAGATGTATCTGACTTGATTCTTATTCCAGTATCTCCAAATCTGCATTCAATTCGTGGCGCCAATCAGGTGAGAAAAATAGCTCCTGATAAATCAATATTTGGATTCAAAGTTGAGATGCGAAGTGATGCCAATACTTGGGATGACTCAATGGAGTATTTAGATGCATTGATTCCTGAGTCAGAACTAGTAGATAGCGCACTCACTGATACGAGCTCTGTTATTACTCTCAATAATCAAAGTGAGATTGCTAGCGCCTATCGCGAACTTGCTTACTCTCTACTTGAGAAGCTTGAACTAATTTAGTTCTCGCTCTTAAATTTCTTACTACGTGTTCGCACACGCTCACTCTTTTTTGCTACCTCTGTCTTTTTCGCAGGTTCTGACTTTCGCATAGGCGCCGCCACTGCTTTAGCCTTATTGATTCGACCAGTAGTTCCTGCAGGAATTTTCATCACTTCAAATAAGTGTTCGGAGGAAGAGTATGTCTCTTCTGGTTCTGGCAAACCAAGAGCGAGTGCACCATCAATCATTTTCCAACGAGCAAGTTCATCCCAATCAACAAATGTGACTGCGATTCCATCTGCGCCAGCACGAGCAGTTCTACCAATTCGGTGAACATACGTCTTCTCATCTTCAGGACATTGGTAATTGATGACGTGAGTAATTCCATCAATATCAATTCCGCGTGCTGCAACATCGGTTGCAACTAGAACATCTGATTTTCCTGCTTTGAAATCAGAGAGAGCCTTTTCGCGAGCACCCTGACCAAGATCACCATGAATTGTCGAAGATTTGAAGCCACGCTCCAAAAGATCATCTGCAGTCTTCTGGCATGTTCGCTTAGTACGGCAGAAGACAATCGTTGGTCCTCGTCCTTCGGCTTGGAGAATTCGTGCAAGCATTTCAATTTTATCTAGAGCATGCGCACGGTAGACATGTTGTTCAATACGCGAAACCACTGCGCCTTCATCTTCATTATCTTGGGTGCGAATATGAATTGGCTGATCCATGAACCGGCGTGCAAGAGCGATGATATCTCCAGGCATTGTGGCCGAAAATAGCATTGTTTGTGAACGCTTTGGAGTGCTGGTAAATATCTTTTCTACATCAGGCAAAAATCCTAGATCTAACATCTCATCTGCTTCATCGAGTACTAGTCGAGAAACTTCTTTGAGTTTGAGTTGGCCCTGACGATATAAATCCAAGAGACGACCCGGCGTTCCTACGACAATTTCTACACCATTAGCAAGGGCTTCAATTTGCGGCTCAAATGCTCGTCCACCGTAGACTGCAAGCGTTCTGATCCCACGATTATTTGCTAGTTCATCAATATCTTTTGTTACCTGTACACATAGTTCGCGTGTTGGAACAACAACTAAAACTTGGGGCAGACCCTTATTCTCAAAGTCAGCCCATTGTGAATCAAGTGGTGCAATTACTTTTTCAATAAGGGGAATTCCAAAGGCAAGTGTTTTTCCAGTTCCTGTCTTTGCTTGCCCAATTACATCCCCATCACTCAGCGCGATTGGTAGAACCATCTCTTGAATAGGAAATGGTGATATAAAGCCGTGAGTATTGAGTGCTTCTATCGTTTCACGGCGAAGAGGGAGATCAGCAAAAGTTTTACTCACCTTAGAGTGCGCCGAAGCCCACACGACGAGCAGCAGGATTACCAACTTCTACAAAAGCAATTTTGTCGGCAGGGACGATAATTTCGTGCCCGCGAATATCCGTTAGTTCTAGTGGCTTACCTGAAGAAAGTGCAGTCGCAACTGCGGCACGAATCTCAGCAGGGCTGAGGGGGCATTCAAATGTGAGGTCGCCACTGACGTGTGTAACTGCGATACGTACTTCACTATTGTGGCTCGTTTGGTTCTTCTTAGTTGTCATAGCACTAATCCTATCGGTGGTAAGTATCTGCAATTACCGCGCATTGTGCGCGAATAAATTATTGATTAAGTGGAAATCCTGAAATACCGCGCCACATTAGATTTTCCACTAAATCAACTGCCTGCTGGCGCGTTAGTTTACTATCGCGCTCTAACCAATGTCGCGCTGTAACTTGGGCATATCCAATCATGCCAACGCCAAGAAGCATCGCAGCCTCTTTTGGTAATCCAGTATCAACTGAAATAACGGCACTTGCTGCAGCCGCACAGTCATACGTCATTCGTGTTAGGCGTTCGCGCACTGCAGGCTCAACACTCATATCACTTTCAAATAGAAGTCGAAATGCTTCGCCCTCACTTTCAATAAAGGCAAAATAAGCAACAACAGTTGCGCGAACTCGACTCGCATTATCTGGCGTAGAGGCAATTGCTTTCTGAATTTCAAAAACTAGTGAGTCGATGTGAACATCGAGTACAGCTAAATAAAGATCAAGCTTTGATGGAAAATGTTGGTAGAGAACTGGCTTGCTCACTCCCGCACGATCTGCAATTTCATCCATTGCAGCAGCGTGATATCCAGCAGCTGTAAAAACTTCAAGTGCTGCTGAGAGCAGAATTGCGCGTCTCTCATCGCGGGGAAGGCGAGCTTTATCCTTTGGGATATCGTCCTTGTGCTCTTGTGTGCTTGTCATCGGGGTAATGGTAGAGCCACATTGCAATAAAGCGCTAATAAGAGTGCAAATCATTCGCAATCGTCTAATTGGCGGTGCCTACTCTTCGCGTGGCAGAATGGTACACAATGAAAATTCCTCCGCTCGTTTCTCCTGGCCCAGCACTTACCGTTGATGAAGTGCGTCGTTATAGCCGCCACTTGATAATTCCTGACCTTGCTATGGCAGGGCAACAACGACTGATGAATGCAAAAGTCTTATGTGTAGGAGCAGGCGGACTGGGATCACCTGCACTCATGTATCTAGCTGCAGCAGGTGTGGGAACTATCGGAATTGTAGAATTCGATACCGTTGATGAATCAAATTTACAGCGCCAAATTATTCATGGCCAATCTGATATTGGAAAGAGTAAGGCGCTTAGCGCTAAAGAAAAAATTGCAGAAATAAATCCTTTTGTAAATGTAATTACGCATGAATTACGCCTTGATACTTCAAACGTTATGGAAATTTTTTCTCAGTACGACATTATTGTTGACGGTACAGATAATTTTGCAACTCGCTATTTAGTCAATGATGCTTGCGTACTTTTGAAGAAGCCATATGTGTGGGGATCTATTTACCGTTTTGATGGACAAGCAAGTGTTTTTTGGGCCGAATACGGACCTTGTTATCGCTGTCTTTACCCAGAACCACCTCCTCCAGGAATGGTGCCAAGTTGCGCAGAAGGTGGCGTACTCGGTGTTCTTTGTGCATCAATCGGTTCGATTCAAACAACAGAGGCGATCAAAGTTATAACAGGAATCGGTGAACCACTTATTGGCTCCCTCATGATTTATGACGCACTTGAAATGTCATACCGTAAAATCAAAGTTCGCAAGGATCCTAATTGCCCGTTGTGCAGTGATAAACCAACACAGACTGCACTTCTTCCTGACTATGAAGCATTTTGTGGAGTACTAACAGATGCAGCCGAGATGGCTGTGAAAGACTCCACTATTTCTGTCACGACACTAAAAGAGAAGATGGATAATCATGAAAAATTCTTCCTCATTGATGTTCGTGAACCAAGCGAATGGGATATCGTAAAAATTCCTGGTGCAACCCTCATACCTAAGCAAGGTTTTATTGATGGAAGCGCACTTGCGCATCTGCCTCAAGATAAACCAATAATTTTGCATTGTAAATCGGGCATTAGATCAGCTGAATGTTTGGCGGTACTAAAAAATGCAGGCTTTAGTGATGCGACACATGTTAGCGGTGGAGTTGTAGCATGGGTAAAACAAATAGACCCATCACTGCCGATTTACTAGTATCGACGAAAGAAGAAAATGCGCGATTCGTATGAGGGATTTCGACTGCTTCTAGTTCATGCACATCCAGATGATGAAACAATAAATAATGGAGCGACCATGGCTCTTTATGCAGATTTAGGTGCACAAGTAACTCTCGTTACCTGTACACGTGGAGAAGAAGGTGAAGTTCTAGTACCGGCTCTCGCTCATCTTGCCAGTGGAGTAGAAGATGGCTTGGGTAAGCATCGCGAGATTGAATTAGCTAATGCAATGCAAGCACTCGGAATTACTGATTTTCGTTTTCTTGGAGCACCTGAAAAGAGTTTTCGAGATAGCGGCATGATGGATACTGAACCAAATAATCGACCTGATGTTTTTTGGCAAGCAGAGCTAGATACCGCTGCCAAACTTGTTGTGAAGATAATTCATGAAGTAAGACCTCATGTCGTTATTACATACGATGAAATAGGGGGCTATGGGCATCCAGATCATATTCAAGCCCATCGCGTTGCAATGCGTGCAGTTGAACTTGCCGATCAATGGAAGGTCCAGAAAGTTTATTGGAATACGATGCCAAAATCTGTACTTGCAGAAAGTATGGAAAAGATGAAAGAACTAGGTTCTGACTTCTTTGGTGCAGAGAGCGTCGACGATCTTCCATTTGCGAAAGATGACACATTTGTGACAACTCTTATCGATGGTGGCAATTATGTACAAAACAAATTAGATGCCATGAAGGCGCATGAGACTCAGATTGCAACCGATGGTCCCTTTTTTGCGCTTTCAAATAATCTTGGATTACAGATATGGGGAGATGAGTACTACACCCTCGTTCAAGGAAATAAGGCAGAACCTTTCAATGAGCAAGGGCGTGAAACTGATCTCTTTGCAGGGGTGATTTTATAGATGAGAGTCATCTATTCGATTCTTATCGGAGCTTTACTCGCAGTTGGTTCAATTTTCTTGCACTTAGTTCTACCACCTTTTGGATTTCTCTTTGCTCTCATCTCTTCAATGGTGGGAATCTGGGCGATTGGGCGAACATGGGGCAGACGATATTTGAAAGTGATTGCAGGAATAGTGTGGATTGTCATTGTTATGCGAGGAGGGACTCCAGGGCTTAGTGATGAGATATTGATTCAGGGTGATTCTCTTGGAAGTGCTCTTATTAATATCGGATTTATTGCAATTTTTGCAGCAGTTGCACTGGCGCTTTAGGCAAAATCCCATTCTTGTCCCGCTGATGTGTCACTGACATGAATTCCTAGTTCGCCAAGTTCATCACGTAGCGCATCACTTCTTGCCCAATCCTTATTTGCTCGAGCAATTTTTCTCTCCTCAAGTAAAGCTTCACAATTTTTAGGTAGTGCCAGTAATCTTTTAGCAACATGCATATCTAAGGCCAAGACTTGATCTGCATAGAGGAATATCGCACGCTTGATTTCGTCACTGATGGTGAGGTCGCGTTCGAGAGTTCGCAATCTCTGAATTACTCGCGGTGTATCAAGATCATTCATAAAGGATTCATAGATCTCTTCGTCCTTTTTCACAATAAGACTTGAACCCCACATCTCTACTTTCATTCGCCATCGCTTCAATGTGATGAATGCAGACTCAATGGAGTCCCAGGTCAAATCCATTTGTGATCGATAGCGGTTCTCTTGAATAACTAATCGAAGCGCCAAGGGGTCAATTCCTCTGGCAGTGATATCTGATAGCAGGATTACATTACCCGCACTCTTTGACATCTTTCTACCTTCGAAAAGTAAATGTTCTCCATGTACCCAAAGTGCAACACTTTCACTCTGAGTCATCGCATTTGATTGAGCTCTTTCATTCTCATGATGAGGAAAACGTAAATCAATTCCGCCTACATGAATATCAACATGATTATCTAAAAGATCCATTGACATAGCAGAGCATTCAATATGCCAACCAGGAAATCCTGGCCCCCAGGGGGAATCCCAGATCATTTGTGTTCGATCTCCAGCGCTTTTCCATAGCGCCCAATCAGCATGGAAAAGTTTCCCTCCCTCATCAAGATATTCATATCTGTGGCCGGGCTGGAGAGAATCAATTCTATTTCCACTAATTGCGCCGTAACTTGCAAATGATTTTACTGAAAAATATACATTTGAATCTGAACCGACATACGCGAAAGAGTTTTTAATGAGTTTTGAAATCATCACTTGCATCAAATCAATGGTTTCACTCGCTCGAGGATATTTTGCAGCAGGCTCGATATTGAGTAGTGCTAAATCATGATGAAATTTTGCTTCG
This sequence comes from Bifidobacterium breve, assembly GCA_945898065.1. GTDB lineage: Bacteria > Actinomycetota > Actinomycetes > Nanopelagicales > Nanopelagicaceae > Planktophila. The sequence goes on along the minus strand of CAMDHH010000008.1, from coordinate 24,913 downwards.
TATTTGCGTGCAATTTCAAAAGGATCAATATTTTCTTTTTTAGCTTGCTGCAATACCTTGTCTTCAACTGTTACGTCATCGGCCATATGGCCAACATCGGTAATGTTTTGAATTAGCGCCACCGTAGATCCTTGAAGCTTGAGGGTGCGTTGTATCAAATCTGAGAGTATGAAAGTGCGCAGATTGCCTACATGGGCATCTCTATAGACAGTAGGACCACAGCAATACATCGAAATGGAGTCTTTACCGGGTGCAATCTCTTGAACTTCACGACTTGCAGTGTCATACATGGAAAGGCGCATATTAAGACTCGCTACTTTGTATCACAAAGGAATATTCGTGATGTTTTCTAAAGCCTAAACTCTTATAAAGTGCAATGGCCGCTTCGTTAGAAATATCGACCTGAAGCGCTGCTTTTGTAATTCCAAGTGAATAAAGATTGTTGAAAACAAGGAGCATTAGTTCTTGGCCAATTTTACTTCCTCTAAACTCAGGTCTTACATATAAACGCGAAATGACTGTCCACTCATCTCTTATTCCAGCGCGAAGAGCAGCAACTGCCTCGCCATTTTTCTTCAAAATATAATAGCGTGCAGGAGTCGTTTCCATCAGAGTCAGTAACATCTCATCGCCTTGCACAGCTAACCATTCTGCATCACACAGACTGCTTACTTCAAGAACAGAATCTGAATTGATTTGAGTAACTTCAATATCGAGTACTTGAACTTGTGCTCTGAGTTTTTCCATCCACCCATGTGCTAACAAGTAGCTAGATAATTCATGGTAGATCGGTAAGGGCAGATGGAATATAGGCTCAAGATCGCGATCTGCATAAAAAGTAACTACATCGCTGATTGCTTCGTCAATATTTTTTTCTGGTCCACCAAATGGGGGAGCGCCTTGAGGTAATACTGAATTGGCTCGCATTGTGTATTTGCCACTTGCACGAAAGAGCCATTGCCCATGCATGATCTGCTCGGTGGCACTCCAAGTCGAATTAAGTATTTTTTCAAGTTCGATTATTCGAATCGAAAGTGGTGCTCCTTTGCCAGCACTATCTGGAAGGGGAATAATCTCCCGATATATTGCAATCTCATTCTGAGAAAATGTGATTTCATCGCCATTTTTATGACGTAAAGTTGTTGGAGATTCCAAGATGCCGACGATATCTCTGTAACCACCACTAGCTTCGTGCAGACGGATAGTAAGGCGCTTACCGACGTGATCCATCAAACCCGTAGCACCAGTCCACTTCATGGGATAACGATAATCGCCCAGCCTCATCTCGCACCATCTTCTTCTTTGTGATTAGAATTAGGGAGTTATTTACCAAAAATGAAGGAGTCCTACCGTGACCTACGTGATTGCCCAGCCATGTGTCGATGTGAAAGATAAGTCCTGCATCGAAGAATGTCCTGTGGACTGTATTTACGAAGGAAATCGCATGCTCTATATCCAACCTGATGAGTGTGTTGATTGTGGCGCCTGCGAGCCAGTGTGCCCAGTTGAAGCGATTTATTATGAAGATGATGTGCCATCACAGTGGAAAGATTTCACAAAGGTCAATACAGAATTCTTTGTTGAGATTGGATCACCCGGCGGCGCTGGCAAAGTTGGCATCGTCAATAGTGATCACGCAGAGGTTTTAGCACTTCCACCTAAGAGCGAGTAAAAGTTTTTGCGCTCCTCACTTCCAGATTTCCCCTGGGATGCACTTGCTCCTTACGGTGAGATAGCGCGCAAACATAGGCAGGGAATCATCGACCTTTCGCAAGGAACTCCCGTTGATTCAACTCCAGAATTCATTCAGAAAAAATTTCGAGAGTCCTCCGACTCTCCTCGCTACCCAGTCACTGCTGGCACTCCAGAATTACGCGAAACAATAAGAAGTTGGGCGCTCAATCACTTAGGTGCAACTGGCGACTTTGATGTATTACCAGTAATCGGTTCCAAAGAATTAGTTGCATGGCTTCCAACAATTCTGGAATCAAAGAAAGTCTTGATTCCAGAAGTTGCATATCCGACGTATAACGTTGGTGCCATTATTGCTAGTGCGCAAGCAATTACTGTTCCTATTGATGCGGCGAATTGGCCTGAGGCTGATTTAGCGTGGATAAATTCCCCATCAAATCCAACTGGCCAAGTACATTCAGATTCGCAAATAAAGAGCGCAATCAACTGGTCTCAAAAAAATAACTCAATTCTGGTCTCTGATGAGTGTTACTTAGATTTTGGTGATTCTGCACAAGGGCGCTCACTACTGGCAATTGCACAAGGAAAGAATATAAATCTGCTCGCTGTACATTCTCTTTCGAAGCGTTCCTCGATGGCTGGTTATCGCGGCGCCATACTTATCGGTGACCCAAAACTAATTGCCAATATTCGCGAATTTCGCAAGCATGCCGGGATGATGGTTCCTCTACCTGTACAGAATGCAATGGTCACTGCTCTAGGCGATGAGAAACATGTTGGCGAACAGCGCGCACGATATAACAATCGTCGAGCACTGCTTGCGCCATCACTTGTGAAAGCCGGCTTTACTATTGAGTATTCGAATGCGGGTTTGTATATCTGGTGCACCCGAAATGAAGATGCTTGGAAGAGTGTCGGCTGGCTGGCAGAATTAGGAATATTGGCAACGCCAGGTTCCTTCTATGGTGAAAAAGGCGCTTCTTATATACGTATTGCTCTTACTGCAACGGATGAACAGATCGCTGATGCAGTACACCGAATTGAAAGCGCAGGCAAATAACTATGGCAGTGGGAATACTTCTTGTGGGAGGCCTCGGTACCCGCCTTATGCCCCTGACTCGACATACTCCAAAACCAATGCTTCCTGTTGCCGGCTTACCAGTTACAGAACATCAGCTAGCCATGGCAAAAAATGCTGGAATTACAACAGTTGTCTTAGCGACTTCATATTTATCAGAAGTTTTTATTCCATATTTCGGAGATGGTTCAAAATTCGGAATGAAGTTACTTTATGCCGTTGAAAAAGAACCACTCGGAACGGGTGGAGCAATTCGCAATGCTGCGGATTTACTTGACAGAGATGAATCTATAGTTATATTCAATGGCGATGTGTTGAGTTCGCATAATTTGCGCGGCCAAATAGATTTTCATGAAAAAAATGGCGCAGATGTAACATTGCATCTAACTCAGGTTGAGGATGCTCGTGCCTACGGATGCGTACCTACCGATTCCAATAAGAGAGTTACTGCTTTTCTAGAGAAAATGAAAAATCCGCCAACTAATACAATCAACGCCGGGTGCTACGTTTTTAGCCCCTCGGTTATAGATGAAATTGCACCTCACACAGTTGTGAGTATTGAGCGAGAAACTTTCCCGCACCTAGTCTCATCCGGCAAAAAAGTATTTGGATATGTAGATCAGAGTTATTGGTTAGATATTGGAACTCCAAAAGCACTCATGCAAGGTTCACGTGATTTAGTTAGCGGAGTTGCAGATGCACCTGCACTTCGTAGCGCAAAAGTAATGAGCCATTCACGAGAATCCGTGGTCATGGATGGCGCACAGATTGATGCCAGTGCCACGATTTCAGGGGCTAGCGCCATAGGTTCTGGCACCATTGTTGGCCCTGGCGCAGTGGTCGATGGATCGATTATTGGCAGCGATGTAATTATTGGAGAGGGCGCTTCCATTACTCATTCATTCATCGCATCAGGGACAAAAATTGAGAAAAATTCTCACATTTCGGGAAGTTATTGCGAAAAGGGCGAAATTTCTTCATTAAATTTTTAATTCCACGGTTTTGAGCGTGATTTTCTAAATAAAGTTTGCATTCCGACTTGACTTAGTGGAGTTACAAGCGTGTAATTTACCTCTAGAAGGTTTTTTCCAATAGGGAGATTGCCCAAAGTTCGCAAGGAGAATCGGAATGCCGATCCGACCTGAATCTAATCCCCAAGCAGGTATTACCAGTGGTCCTACAATCAAATTAGAGAGCGGCGAGAGCATTGAGCTTTCATGGCAAGAGCGCGCCCTATGCGCCCAAACAGATCCAGAAGCATTCTTTCCAGAAAAAGGCGGCTCAACTCGCGAAGCAAAGCGCGTATGCCTTTCATGTGATGTTCGCTCTCAATGTTTGGAATATGCACTTGCACATGATGAACGTTTCGGTATTTGGGGTGGACTCTCCGAACGCGAACGCCGTCGTCTAAAGCGCCGATCAGCATAGGTTATTAGCCGAAAGGCTAGAGACTATGGCTGAAAAAACCGCGATTGATTTACATCGCGTAACTGCAATTCTTGTTGTTCACGACGGTTCATTGTGGTTACCTGAAGTTGTTGCATCGATTGCATCGCAAAGTCGAAGTGTTAATCAAATTATTGCAATTGATACAGGTTCAATTGATGCATCATCCAAACTTCTCGGTGGTGCAAAGATTCCTACTCTCTCTGCCCCACGTGATTTAGGTTTTGGCAACGCAGTACAACTAGGAGTTGGCGAACTCCCTGCAAGTGTTTCTGGCGCCCATGAATGGTTATGGATATTGCATGATGATTGTGCGCCAACACAAAACGCTCTCGAGAAATTGTTGGAGGCAGTTGTTGATCGCCCTCAAGTTGTAATGGCAGGTCCAAAATTACTTGGTTGGCATGACCGAACACATTTATTAGAAGTTGGTGTCAGCATCGCTGGTAATGGCGCTCGCTGGACTGGGCTAGAAAAGAATGAATACGACCAAGGCCAGCGCGATGGAATAAATGAAGTTTTATCTGTAAGCACTGCAGGAGCCTTGATCAGGCGAGATGTATTTGAAGAACTTGGTGGATTTGATCCAGAGCTTGCATTATTTCGCGACGATGTAGATTTTGGTTGGCGTGCTCGAGTGGCCGGACATTCAGTCATAGTGGTTACCGATGCTGTGGCATTTCATGCACAAGCATCAGCAACAGAGCGGCGATCAATCGATGTTGATGGAGCACTCCTCCATAGACCGCTCTTACTTGATCGCAGAAATGCGGCCTATGTATTACTTGCTAATTCTTCGTGGTGGCTCCTGCCGTGGCTAACCATTCAACTATTAGGTTCTGCTATTGGTCGCGCACTTGTTTACCTCATAGCGAAATTACCAGGCTATGCAGGCGATGAGCTCTTAGCAGTTACAACGCTACTAATCCGACCAGACACAATTCTTAGCGCCCGTAAATCTCGCAAGAAAACTCGAATGATTTCTGCGCGAGTAGTATCTTCTTATATTCCACCGCGTTGGTCGCAATTGCGACTATCGGTGAGCAATATCGCAGAATCAATCCGTGAACGCTTATTACCAACAACCACAGAGCAAAATTCTGCACCAATTGAAATCAATGATGATGAAGATTTATTAGTTCCAATTCCAACTGCAAAGTGGAGTTCACTTCTGCGAAAACCACAGCTAGTGGCAACAATAATTATTATTATCTTCACACTAATCTGGTCGCGAAATAGACTTGGTTCTTTAGTGGGTGGCGCTTTGCCTGCAACCCCAGAAAGCGCCATGGACTTATGGCGTAGTTACCTTGAATCGTGGCACCAGGTAGGAATGGGAAGTGCAAGTGCTTCACCAACATGGGTGGCGATAATTGCAGCGCTATCAACAATACTCTTTGGAAAAAGTGCGCTATTTATAACCCTCTTTTTTCTTTTTGCGCCACTACTCATGGTGATATCGAGTTTTCATCTATTTGCACAATTTACTAAGAACCGATGGCTGGCGACTGTATGTGCCCTACTTTATGCAATCTCACCTGTTTCAATCGCTTCGATAAATTCTGGACGACTCGGAACTATCACGGTAATAATTCTCTTGCCAATCCTCATCATGACACTGAGAAAATGGGAGAGCATCGATCAATATTCCTGGCGCCGTATTTGGGCTATCTCGTTGCTCGCAGCAGTTATCTTCGCATTCTCACTCTCATTTATTATCATTTCGATTTTCTTAGTGGCATATTCAATCTTTAGGGATTATAAAAAGAATGTTTCTTTCCGAGATCGTCTAAAGAAGCGCCTTGCACTGCTGATTGCTCCATTCTTGATCAACGCTCCATATTCATTTGAAGCAATCCTTCACCCGATACGTTTTCTCAGCGAGCCAGGTATTGCTTTTTCTGGTGGAGGACCAAATCTTGCAATTATTGGAAATCCCGGCGGATCGGGCTCGATATCTTGGTGGATTGTTAGTCCTATATTGCTCATTCTTCTTATTGCTCTATTTTCTTCTAGTAGCGCAAGGAAAGTTGCTGAAGTTGGATTTGTAATTTTGCTCGCAGGGACCTTCTTATCATCGCTCTCGATTTCTGTTCATGGTAATTCATCGTCAGTAAAGATCTGGGTTGGAACTTTTATAGCATGTGCAACCCTTGCATCTGCAATATGTGCCGTAATAATTCTTGATAAATTGCGAGAAGTACTCAGATCCTCTCATGTCCATCACAGGCATTACTTAGCGGCACTTTTATTAGTCGTGACTGCAGTTTATGCAATAGGTGCAATCTTTTGGACAGTAGGTACTGGGGCGGACTCGACAGTGAGAAGTAATAAAATCACTGTGATCCCTGCATTCTTAGGTGTGGAGAAGAACACGAAGACTCTCGTTATTCGACAGGTCAGAGCTAACGGAGAGAATGAGTTGCAATTCTCTATTTCGAGAGGTGAGGAACTCTTTTTAGGCGAACCAGATGTATCTCCTAATACCGTCTCGGCTATTGACACTGCAGTGAGAGATTTAATCGATGGATCGGGATTATCGACGAGTGAACTTCTCTCACAATATGGAATTAAATATATATTTGTAAAGAATCCTGCAAATGAAGAAGTTATTCGCGCTATAGATGGCTTGGGTGGCTTCACTCGAACATCGGCAACAGGTGCTGGAATCATCTGGAAAGTCTCAGGTGCAACTGGCAGATTAATCTTTACCGATTCAAATGGAAAACGACAGAACTTAGATAGTGGAGAAATCGGTGTTCGAACATCTTTGCCAGGGCCAGGAACGCTCACACTTACCGAAAATTACAGCCGCTCATGGAGAGTGCTCAAAGATGGACAATATTTAGAGCGAAGTAAGAACGAAAATGGATTGCCAACATTTACAGCGCTATCAAGCGGTGAATTTTCATTAATTCATGATGGAACTACTCGACGCGGCATGCTCTCACTGCAACTGATCTTTCTTGTGAGCGTTATCGTGCTTGCTCTTCCTGCAGGGCGCCGTAAGTCGCAAATTTCAGAGAAGGAGCTGGCATGAAATTTCGCCGTCCTGCAATCGTTATCTCACTTCTTGCCATAGTTCTAGTCAGCAGTAATTATCTTGATAATTCAGTTTTCTCAAGTGGTTTTACAAAGAATTATCCTGTTGTTGTCTGTCCGCCGACTCTTCCCGGATTGGCTTCACAAGTTTCGGTTTCAGGCAAGAAAACACAATATCGATATGTCGCAAGCAAAAAAACAACGATGTCACCTACTGGATTTGCTCGACTTCCAATAACCAAAGATGCAGTTCTCATTGATGCAGTGGGTGTGACGCCAACAATCTGGCAGAGCAAAAGTGGAAGCTGGGCTGGAGGAACTATTTGTTCGGGGCCAATATCTTCACAATGGTTTGTTGGTGGCACCGCCGATATCACTAGCAAAGGGCGACTCCTCATAGTAAATAGCGGTTTGAGCGAGGCGATTATCGATGTTTCAGTCTGGAGTGAATCAGGTGCACAAGCGATTAAAGTTCTAACAATTCCTGCGCGTACGTATAGTGCTCAAGGTTTAGATTCACTGGCGCCAGGTGAATCAAAGTTAGTAATTAATGTTTCAGCTCGTGCAGGCCGGATCAATGCCTTTGTAGTCGATGAACGCGGTAAAGGATTGCGCAGCCTTGGTGGAGACATGGTCAATTCTGTAGAAGATGTTGCAAAGGTGCAAGTTATACCAGCCATACCAAATCAAAGTTCAATAAATAATAGAACCACAAAAGCTGAATACGTACTGCGCGTCCTTGCACCTGGACAACTCGATGCAAGAATCTCGGTAGAAATTTTATCGGCTGATGGACGATTCACTCCAGTAGGGCTAAGTCAACGCGTAGTCAAAAAAGGAATTGTTGCAGAATTTAGGATTGAACCTAATGTGCCTGCACGCGCATTTGCTCTTCGGGTAACTTCGGATGAACCAATAGTTTCATCTATCTTTTCAAGAGTTGTAGTTTCGGGCCGAAGTGATTTTCTTTGGAGTACCCCAGCAACACCTTTACAAGAAATGTCAATCGCAGTTTCTGGCCTGACTCCATTATTTGTATTTGCGGGAGATAAAATTGACGTATCTCTTGATACACGATTCTCAAATGGAAAACATAAGATAGTTCGATTGACGGCAAGCGATATTGCAACATGGCGAGTGCCAAATAATGCACGAGTGGTAACAATCGCTCGGACAAACAAGGGCGTCGTAGGGGGAGCTTTAGTCAGTTCTGTGAATGGTTATGGATATATTCCATTGACGCCAGGAAGTATTCTTACAAAAGCTTCAATTCCACTTTCGAATATTCGTGTCTTGAATCCCTAATAATCGCTCACCCCACTAATCTTTGAGGTATGGCGTCACAGGCAAAGTTAGGTAGAAGTTGCTCTCGAGTTAGTTGTCGCTCGGCAGCAACTATGACCCTTACTTATATCTATGCAGATTCAACTGCCGTGCTTGGTCCTCTTGCAACTTTTTCAGAACCACATTCTTATGATCTTTGCGTAGCACATGGCCAGCGCCTAACAGTTCCGCAAGGGTGGAATGTGATACGACAAGAAATTAATGAAGATCTAAGTGGGCCCACCGATGATGACCTTATGGTCATTGCTGATGCGGTGCGTGAAGCAGCAAGTGCTAGCACACCAGATGAATCAAATAATTCTAATTCGAATGTGCAATCCAATATTGGTCGACGTGGTCACTTACGCGCCGTGCCCACTAATTACTAATAATGAGCGCCAATCAGATCCCTGCAATTTTTAAAGCATACGATATTCGTGGCTTAGTTGATTCTGAGATAACACCTGATTTTACTTTTGCAACGGGTGTTGCATTTGCTCGTTTCTTGCAACAAGAACGCGAACCCGGATCAGTAGTTATCGGTGAAGATATGCGTCCATCCTCTCCAGTTTTGGCAGATGCATTTTCAGCAGGAGTTACTTCTCAAGGCTTAGATGTACATCGAATCGGATTGGCATCAACAGATATGTTGTACTTTGCATCAGGAAAACTCAATTTTCCTGGCGCGATGTTTACAGCAAGTCATAACCCTGCCGAATATAACGGTATTAAGATGTGCCTCAGTGGAGCCCGCCCGATTGGAAAAGAGTCGGGATTGCTAACGATAGAAAACTTTGTACGCCAAGGTTCGCCTATGTTTATTCGTTCTATGGGGATTGAAAAAGAAGTTGAGATGCTCACGGATTATGTCGATTATTTATTATCTCTCGTAGATATTTCAGAGATCCGTCGACTCAAAATTGTTGTTGATGCTGGAAATGGAATGGCCGGATATACAGCCCCAGCGATATTTGAACGCCTCAATGTTGAACTAATTCCAATGTATTTTGAACTCGATGGAACTTTCCCAAATCATGAAGCAAACCCGATTGATCCAAAGAATCTTCGAGATTTGCAGAAAGCAGTAAAGAAGCACAAGGCCGATTTAGGATTAGCATTTGATGGCGATGCTGACCGTTGTTTCTTAGTCGATGAAAATGGCGAGACAGTAAATCCTTCGGATCTAACGTGCCTAGTTGCAGCGAGAGAATTGGCCCGAGTTCCAGGCTCTACAGTTATTTATAATTTGATTTCATCTAGAACCGTTCTCGAAGTTATTCAAGAAAATGGCGGCACAGGATTGCGAAGTCGAGTTGGCCACTCGTACATCAAAAAAATGATGGCCGATAGTGGGGCAATATTTGGTGGAGAGCACTCAGGGCATTTTTATTTCAAAGATTTTTGGCGCGCAGATTCTGGAGCGTTAGCAGCGCTGCATGCAATTGCAGCCCTTGGTTCAAGCAAGTTATCAATATCGAAATTGCTAAAACCGTATCAACGCTATGTATCAAGTGGTGAAATAAATTCAGTTATATCAGATGCTCCTGCCGAGATAAAAAAAATAGAAGAAAAATATGGTTCTCAATCTGGGGTCGAGATTGATCATCTAGATGGCTTGAGCGTCAATGGCGATACCTGGTGGTTCAATCTTCGCTCATCCAATACAGAGCCACTGCTGCGCCTCAATGTCGAAGCAAAGACACAGGCACGTATGGAGAAGGTACGTGACGAGGTTCTCAATGCAATCAAGGGTAAGTAAGCGCTGTAAACGCGCTCTTTCGCACGAGGGACGGTAACCTATCTCCCTGACCAAGAGGAGAACGATTGTGAATGTACCTGTAACCGCCACTATTCCACGTCACGAGATTGCTGATGCATCCCTAGCTGCCCAAGGCCGCAAGCGCATCGAATGGGCAGAGCGCAATATGCCAGTGCTTGCACAAATTCGCGAACGTTTTGAAAAGTCACAGCCATTTGCAGGAGTTCGTATTGCGGCGTGTATGCACGTAACAACAGAGACCGCAAACTTGATGCGCGTACTCAAAGCAGGCGGCGCTGAGATTGCACTCTGTGCATCAAATCCTCTATCAACTCAAGATGACACAGCAGCAGCACTCGTTCACGAATATGGAATTAGCGTATTTGCTCGTAATGCAGTTGATCGTGATGGATATTACGCACACCTCAATGCCGCCCTTGATATCGAACCACATCAAGTATTTGACGATGGTTGTGATCTAGTAAATACACTTCATACAACACGACAAGAATTGATTCCAAATATCACTGGCGGTTGCGAAGAAACCACAACGGGAGTTATTCGCCTAAGCCAAATGGCAAAAGAGGGCGCTCTTCGTTTCCCAATGATTGCTGTCAATGACACAGATACAAAGCACATGTTTGATAACCGTTATGGAACAGGTCAGTCGACTCTCGATGCAGTATTTCGTGCCACAAACTTCTTGCTCGCTGGTCGCATTGTCGTAGTCGCTGGATTTGGATATTGCGGTAAAGGTGTTGCAGAGCGTGCAAAGGGTATGGGCGCCGATGTAATCGTTACTGAAATTGATCCAACGAAGGCACTGGATGCAATGATGCAAGGATTCCGAGTTATGCCGATGCTCGATGCCGCCAAGGTTGGCGACGTCTTTATCACCGTAACTGGTAACCGCGATGTACTTCGTGACGAGCATTTTGCAGTTATGAAAGATGGCGCGATTATGGCTAACTCTGGCCACTTTGATATCGAAATTGATGTCGCATGGCTTGAAAAGAATGCAAAGGGTAAGAATGCGAAGATGCGCCACCAAACAGATGAGTATGTACTCTCCGATGGTCGTCGCTTACTTCTTATTGCAGAAGGACGTTTGGTAAACCTTGGTGCAGCTGAAGGCCACCCTGCATCAGTTATGGATATGTCTTTCTCTGATCAAGCACTCACAGCTGAATACCTTGTTCAAGAGGCAAAGAATCTCAAGCCAGGCTTACATGAAGTGCCAACATATATCGATAAGGAAGTAGCAAAGCTCAAACTCATCAGCATGGGCGGTCACATCGATGTACTCACACCAGCTCAAGATCTTTACTTGAACTCGTGGGAACACGGTAGCTAACAATGACTCTGGTTATGGTCGTCGATGACGATCAGGACCTTGCCGAAATGCTTAGTATCGTTCTCAACGGTGCTGGAATCGATGTTGATTTAGTTGGCCGTGGTGATGAAGTTCTAGAAGTCTTTAGAAATCATCCACCTGATTTAGTTTTACTCGATGTCATGCTTCCAGGTATCGATGGAGTCGAAGTTTGTAAATTGATTAGAGCAGAATCCATGGTTCCAATCATCATGTTGACTGCAAAAGGTGATACCCACGATGTTGTTCTTGGCCTTGAAGCAGGTGCAGATGATTACATGGTCAAACCTTTTCGCCATCCCTCAGAACTCATTGCGCGAATCAAAACACGTCTTCGCCGCACTAATTCAGATATAGCTGGATTGCTCGCAATTAGTGATCTTTCAATTGATGTTCAAGCCCACCATGTGCTTCGTGGCAAAAAAGTCATTTCACTTACTCGCCTTGAATTTGATTTACTCGTTGCACTGGCGAAAGAGCCAGGACGTGTATTTACTCGAGATGCTCTTTTGAGCGAAGTATGGGGCTATCGCCATTCCACAGATACACGCCTAGTCAATGTTCACGTTCAGAGATTGCGTTCAAAAATCGAGCATGATCCCGAAAACCCTGAAATTGTCGTAACAGTTCGCGGAGTTGGTTACAAAGCAGGAGCATTGGTACATTCATAAAATGCAAAGAGTGGGCTTTCGACTAGGTAGCTCTCTAGCTTTTCGCGTTATTGTTTCCACAGTCTTGCTTTCGTTATCAGTAGTTTGGCTAACCGGTTCGGCACTCAATAATCAACTCTCAAAAGGTGTAAAACAGGTAAACCTTGATTCAGCAATAATCGAAGCGCGATCCACTTTCTTCAATACCCAATACCGATTAGCACTTGCTCAAGGTCTACCAGAGTCAGATGTCCGCCGAGTTATCATTGATGTCATCACATCTGCAACAAGTATTGGAAGAAGCGAAAATGCGAGACAAATTGCATTTCTAGAGACCCCTGGTCAAACAGATGCAAAATTCAATTATGAAATCAAGTCTGAATTCTTGAAAGTGGATTCGGTACCAGAAAATTTCAAAATCAAAGTAAGAAAATCCTCGGATATCAAGTGGATATATTCCAGCTTTGCATATCCAGGAAATGTATCGACCCCAGTAATTATCCTTGCTGATAAAGTCGAAGTTCCTAATGCTGGTCAATATGAGATGTATTTTTTTATCTCTTTAGCTAACCAAAATAAAACGCTAGAACTCATTCGTAGTTCGCTCTTACTTACAGGTTTTGCGCTAGTACTTCTAATTGGACTAATCACATGGCTGGTCGTGAGGCAAGTTGTACGACCTGTTCGAGAAGCTGCACGAATTGCAACAGAGTTTACCAGTGGTGATTTTCGTCAACGAATGGATGTTCATACACGCGATGAAATATCTACTCTGGGCAATGCCTTCAATGAGATGGCAGAGTCATTAGAAAAACAGATTGCCCGACTTGAAAATCTTTCCAGAGTGCAGCAGCGTTTTGTTTCAGATGTTTCTCACGAATTGCGCACCCCATTGACGACCTTGCGAATGGCATCAGAAATCATTCATGGTGCTCGCCAATCCTTCGATCCCAATGTTTCTCGCTCTGCAGAACTCTTAGTTGCTCAACTGGATAGATTTGAGCGCCTCCTAGAAGATTTGCTTGAAATAAGTAGATTCGATGCAGAAGTGGCAGTCCTTGAAGGTGTTGATTTTGATATTGTCTCTTTAGCCAAACGATGTATAGAAGATTTAACCCTTGTAGCCGCTGAAAATTCAACCTCAATGCTGCTAATAGTCTCTGACGAAACAATTATGCTCAATGCCGATATTCGAAGAGTCGAACGTATTCTTCGCAATTTGCTCACTAATGCGATAGACCATGCTGATGGTAAACCTATTGAAGTCACAATTGCTCATACTGAGCACGATGTAGCAGTTGGTGTGCGCGACTATGGAATTGGAATTGAACCGCACCTCTTGAGTCGAGTATTTGATCGATTCTGGCGCGCTGATCCATCGCGCGCGCGAGTTCGCGGAGGCACTGGCCTTGGTCTTTCAATAGCCCTAGAAGATGCACGTTTACATAATGGTGAATTAGAAGCGTGGGGACGTCCAAAATATGGTGCTCATTTCGTACTCACTCTTCCACGTAGAGAAGGTTCTAGTATTGAAGCGCGATTGATAACACTAAAACCCACAACGTAGTATCCACAGTAATTCATAGGATTGTCATTAGCATCTCTGTGCTCGAAATAATTCTCTATGGCATTGATTTATGAACTTTCGCAGCTAATCTTTCCTCAACGATGTATAGGCTGCATGCAATTGGGTCCAACAATTTGCTCACAATGTCGCCTTTCGTGGCACCCACACATATATAGAACACATGTCGATAATCTCCTCGTAACATCATCAATTCTTTATTCGCCTATCGCGGCCCGAATATTAGTTGCAGCAAAAGAATCAAACCAAAGAAGTGCTGATATTTTGATAATTGATGCCATAACGCATATTTTAGAAAACTTTAAAGGAGATACTGCAAATCTCACATTTATCCCTATGCCTTCGTCAAGGAATGCAATGAGAAAGCGGGGTCGAAACTTTATGGAATTTGTTTGTGAAGAATTGAGTATTTCATATTCAAATATTCTTTTTCATCAAAGACGTGTACAAGACCAAAGTGGGCTCAATGCGCAAGAGCGCAGACTCAATCTTGTTGGTGCCTTTGCTCTTGAAAAGAGTGTGAGAATTTATGGAGATATTGTTTTAATTGATGATGTCGTTACAACGGGCTCGACGCTACGAGAGGCTCGAAGAGCACTTTCCGCTGGCGGGCTGCAGGTATCGGCTGCAATTACCGCCTGCGTCGCTCAACCCCTACGATAGGAGGGTTGATCCACGTGGAGCCAAGGATGGCCATGTGATTAGAAAAGGTGAGGTTTATGCCAGCGTTTTTCGATCGAATTTTGCGTGCAGGTGAAGGACGTCACCTTCGTGACCTTGCAAAACTCGTAACGCTAGTCAATGCACAAGAAGATCGCATCTCTGCACTATCCGATGACGATCTACGCAATCAAACTTCGATCTTCAAGAGTCGAATTACTCAAGGTGAATCTCTTGATGATTTATTGCCAGAGGCATTTGCAGTAGTTCGCGAAGCCGCAAAGCGCACATTGGGACAGCGTCATTACGATGTTCAGCTTATGGGTGGCGCTGCAATGCATCGCGGCAATATTGCAGAAATGAGAACTGGTGAAGGTAAGACACTAGTAGCAACACTTCCTTCCTACCTCAATGCTCTTGCAGGCAAAGGTGTCCATGTAGTTACAACAAATGATTATTTAGCTGAGCGCGATAGCGAATGGATGGGACGTATTCACCGATTCTTGGGACTTAGAGTTGGTGTAATTCTTGCCAATATGACACCACCAGAGCGACGCGATGCATATGGCGCAGATGTTACATACGGTACAAATAATGAATTTGGATTTGATTATCTTCGAGACAATATGGCCTGGAGTCTTGAAGAGTGTGTTCAGCGTGAACACTTCTTTGCAGTTGTCGATGAAGTCGACTCCATTCTTGTAGATGAAGCCCGCACGCCACTTATTATCAGTGGTCCTGCTGATAAGGCCACTAAATGGTATGTAGAGTTTGCAAATCTTGTTGCTAAATTGCAACGAGATGTTCACTATGAAGTAGATGAGAAGAAGAAAAGTTCATCCGTACTCGATGATGGCGTAACTCGCGTTGAAGAGATGCTAAAAATTTCAAACCTTTATGAAGCAGCCAATACACCCATGATCGGCTACCTCAACAATGCAATTCGCGCTAAGGAACTTTTCAAGCGTGATAAGGATTATGTTGTCATGAACGGTGAACTACTTATCGTTGATGAGCACACGGGTCGCATGCTTGCAGGGCGCCGCTATAGCGACGGCCTACACCAGGCACTTGAAGCAAAAGAACGTATTGAAATTAAGGACGAGAACCAAACACTTGCAACAATTACATTGCAGAACTACTTCCGTCTCTATGAAAAAATCTCTGGGATGACTGGTACCGCCAGTACCGAGGCTTCAGAATTTCATCAGATTTATAAATTGGGTGTTATTCCAATTCCTACTAACCGCGAAATGATTCGCTTGGATCAAGCAGACCTTGTTTATAAATCTGAAGCAGGAAAGTTTTCAGCACTGACTCAAGATATTGTCGAACGTCATCGCAAAGGTCAGCCTGTTTTAGTTGGAACCGTTAGCGTCGAAAAATCAGAGGAACTATCGGGTTATTTGCGCAAAGCAGGAGTACCTCACGAAGTTCTCAATGCAAAGCATCACGAACGCGAGGCTGCAATTATTGCTCGCGCAGGTGCCACCGGTGCTGTAACAGTTGCGACAAATATGGCTGGTCGCGGTACCGACATCATGCTTGGCGGCAATCCAGAATTTATGGCTGATTATGAATTACAACGTCGTGGAATATCTCCCGTTGATAATGCTCAAGAATATGAAGCTGCATGGCCAGTAGAAATTGCACGGCAGAAAGAGGCTGTAAAGACTGACCATGAAGAAGTTGTAGCACTTGGTGGTCTCTACGTTTTAGGAACAGAGCGTCACGAATCACGCCGAATTGATAATCAGTTGCGTGGTCGCTCTGGACGCCAAGGAGATCCTGGAGAATCTCGTTTCTATCTCTCACTCCAAGACGAATTAATGCGTCGATTCAATTCAGGGATGGTTGAAAGATTTCTATCTGCCGCAGGAATTCCGGAGGATTCACCAATTGAATCCAAGATGGTAAGTAATGCAATTCGCTCTGCGCAAACGCAGGTAGAGGCCCAGAACTTTGAAATGCGTAAAAATGTATTGAAATATGACGATGTTATGAATCGTCAGCGCCAAGTTATTTATGGAGAGCGCCGTTTAGTGCTTGAAGGAAAAGATATCAAGGATCAAATCGCTGAATTCGTTGATGAAACCTTGATTGCCTATGTTCAATCTGAAACAGCAGAAGGCTTTGCAGAAGATTGGGATCTAGAAAAACTTTGGACTGCCCTCACTTCGATCTACCCAATATCTCGCACAATCGAAGAGGTTGAGAAATCAGCGGGTAGCCGAGCCGGGTTAGATGCAGACTTCTTAATTGCACAAATCACAGAGGATGTTGCCGCAGCATATGCATCTCGCGAAGAGACACTAGGTGCGCCAGTCATGCGCGAACTGGAGCGCAAAGTCTTGTTATCAGTTCTTGATCGTAAATGGCGCGAACACCTATACGAGATGGATTACCTACAAGAAGGAATTGGCCTGCGTGCTATGGCACAACGCGACCCACTTGTTGAATATCAGCGCGAGGGCTTTGATCTATTTGCAGCGATGATGGATGGCATCAAAGAAGAGATTGCTTCACTTCTTTTCAATGTAGAAGTTACTGTCGAATCTAATGAGAAAGTAAATGCAAAAGGCTTAGAGAATAAGCCTGCGCAAGTCGATGCCTTGAAGTACACAGCTGCAGATGAAAATGGAGTGCGTACTTCTGGTGATGTTGGTCGAAACTCCCCATGTCCTTGTGGCTCTGGAAAGAAATATAAGCGTTGCCATGGTGCGACACAGTAACTTCTCTATAAAAGAGTTAGTGCAGTACATAACCATCGCTTATCAATTCCTTCAAACCTAACTACGAGAGATCGAAGTCTGTCTCCATAGCGCACCGTTACAGTGGATTCGCATATTCCATCGAGTGGTTCACTTTGATGCAGTGTTCTCACTCGTCCAACTTCCTTCTGTGTGCCAACATTTCTTATGAGTTCGTTATATATCTTTTGATGACACCATCTCGAAAGCTGAGCAGGCTGCCTCTTTCCCGCCCAAATTTCTAAAACGCTAACAACAAATTTGAGTGTCCACGTATGGAGCTCAGGAAGTTCGGATGCAGATGTTGGTTGCGGCGCAAAGTCGGGATCATAGTTTTCACCAAAAGAAGAAGGTGTACGAAAGAGCATCGCTTTTTGAGCAATAACTTCTACGACAGGTGCTGGGAATAGATCGAGTACTGGGTGGCTCCAGAAATGTGAATGGATGATTGGAGCGGGTTCAAGAACCACACTCTTATATGTTGGGAGTTCATTAATATAGATTTGAGTTGTCATAGCGCTCAGATTTACCTACATAGTTGCGCGCCACATCAGCCAAAAGGATGAGAGCGTCTCATACTTTTGGATGACTGTGGATAAAGTATTTTATTTTTCCTTCAAGGCTATTGAGTAGCCCGCATGGTTACATATAAAGAGAAATCATCATCACGCCTACCGTTAGCAATTACATTAGTAGTTGCATCATTTCTATCAGCCTTTGTCCTGGCGGCAACGTCAAATCGCGGAGATCAATATTGGATTGCTAAGCACGTACTTCTTCCAGGCGCCCTCATCTCTTCACAAGATGTTACAACCACAAAATTTGCATTGGGGGAGAGTGCTTCGATATATCTGGGCAAGAATGAAAACCCCGTAGGCACACTAGTTCTAACTCGAATTTCGGCTCAGAGCCTCATTACCAAAGATTACATAAGCAGCGATGGAAGTTATGGAACAAGGCAGCTCGTTCCACTTCGAATTACATCCTCAGATCTGCCATCAGGAATTATGAGTGGTGAAACTATCGATCTCTATTGGGTTGATTCACGCGAAAATAATCTCACCTCATCACCTCCTGCCCTCATCGTTAGTGGAATTTATCTATTGGATATCGATAGAAGTGGAAAGAACTTTGGAAGCGATATTGGGCTCACACTCTCGGTTGAATCAGCGGATGTGCTCAAGCTTCTTAGCGCAACAACATTTGGGCGATTAGTAGTCGTGAGCACTCATGGCTGAACATGAATTACCCATTGTTATAACTGCGATTGCTGATGCCCAGACGGAAGGTTTTGTTGCAAGTGGACTATTTGCCCAAGGCTGGTCAGTTGTATTTCGAGCCTTAGATACAGCATCGCTTATGAAATATATTAGTACTAATTCTGAAATTGCAAAGAGTGCACTCTTGCTCTACACCCCAGAACTTGCGGGGTTAGAGCCAGATATATCTTTAGAAATCTCGCATTTAGTCAAACAATCAATTGGCTTTTCTAATGATTTAGGCAGATATCAAAATTATGTTGGGTTGTATGAAATACCAAAAGATGTAACCGAACTTGTGAGTTTAGTTCGTGGTTCAATACGTAGCCCTTTGATTCGCCAGTCTTCCCCTAGCCAAAACTCAACAAGGCGGGCACAAGTAGTTGCAATTGGCTCAGCCGGTAGCGGAGTGGGTTGCACAACAGTTGCACTAAATATTGCAATGGAGCTCAGCGTGCTTGAAAAATCTACACTCCTTATAGATGCAAATTTTAGAGCGCCATCTATAGCAATATTGCTCTCACTTCGAAATCTTCAAAGCGATGAAGGATGGCGCAGTGTTGCACCGTTCTTATCAATCTCGGAGATAACTCAACTTCGCTCCAGTGGTATTGATGAATTAATGATGCGCGCGATAGATAATTTTGATCAAATAATTATCGATCTAGGATCTGTATCTGGATTATCGAATCGACTTACTGATCAGCGCTGGACCTCGAGAATGACAACATGGTCATGTGATCACGCAGATGAACTATGGATTATCTCAAAGCCTGACTTGCTAGGTTCACATAGATTAGATCAAGTCCTTCCCTTATTGGAAAAGACAACTATGCGAGCAAAATTAGGCTTCCTTCTGAATATGAAATCGCAAGGTAAAAAAGGTGAGAGCGAAGAGGCGCGCTTCCTTGCCTCTATCACTCCACTTCGTCCAAGGAGTATGCGAGTTATTGTGCGAGATGGCAGGTCGGTTCAGGCAAGTGAAGAGGCTCGCTCCACCTTGATTGAAGTAAATGAGCGTTCATCTCTGAGAAGATCATTAGCAAAGATTGCGAGTGAAATCTCTAGCTAATCTCCAATATAATTACCGTATGCGTGCATATCTTCCACTATCTCCTACAGATATTGCCCTGTTCCTAACATCTAAAACTATTTCTGTCTCTAAGTTATATGCCCCAACCATTAAGTTTTTGACTGACAATGTTGATCATGATGAAGAAGAGATTGAATACATGCTCTCCTTGCTAGCTGCCAACGATGCAATGAATCTAGTAAGTGGTAATCCAAAAGTAGGAACCTTGCTCGCATTAGAAATAGAAAGTAAAGAGATCGCAGTCGAAGGTAGTGATTCAATATCGCTGACAGGGGAATTAGTCTGGGATCGCGTTGAATGCCTATTTACAAGCGTGCTCGATGAAGAGGGCGATATCGAACTAACATGGTATGCCACACAAGAAATTGAAGATCAATTAGCCCTCATTGCATCTGGAAATAAGTAAGCAATGCAACAGTTTGAAAATATACTTCAAGGAAGAAGTTCAATTACACCCGCCCAATCTCACCGATTACGCGAACTTATCGCCGACTGGCAACTACTCTCTGATTTATCTTTTGCTGATCTTGTTCTATGGGTACCACTGCGCAAAGATGCTAAGAGTTGGCCAACGGGACATGTAGCTATTGCTCATATTCGCCCAACAACTGCTGCAACAGTCTTTACACAAGATCTCATTGGTGAAGAGGCTTCGTGGGGGAGTCGCCCTGGTATTGAGCGAGCACTCTCAGATGCCGAGATTGTTCGAGATGCAGAGCCTGAACTCATTGGTGAACTTATGATTAAGGAAGAGACAATTCCAGTTATATTTGAGGAACAAGTGATTGCAGTAATTTCTCGACATAGAAATGCTGAGTTAATGAGATCTCCGAGCCGACTCGAACTCAATTATCGCGAAATTGCTCACAACCTTTATCGCATGATTGCTGAAGGAAATTTTCCATATCCTGACGCCAATACTCTCTTCGATCCGGCGCCTCGAGTTGGTGATGGTCTTATTCGCCTAGACGTAAATGGTGTTATTTCATATGCAAGCCCTAATGCGCGCTCTGCATTTAATCGAATGGGATGGAATGGCGAATTAGAAAGTTTTTCACTCTCTCATGTAGCAGAAAAGGTGAGTAAAGAACGACATGATGCGCATGAGGAAGGTCTCCAAACTCAATTGAGTGGGAAAGCACCACGTCGCGTCGAAGTTGAAAATGCAGGCGGGACAATCGATTTACTTGTGTTGCCATTGATTCAAAGCACTGATCGAATCGGGGCAATAGTTCTGCTTCACAATGTCACTGAACTTCGCAGACGTGAACGCGAACTCGTAACTAAAGATGCAACTATTCGAGAAGTACATCACCGAGTAAAGAATAACTTGCAGACCGTTTCAGCCCTATTGCGCCTTCAAGCACGTCGAATTGATGATCCTGCAGCAAGTGCGGCTCTTGAAGAAGCTGTTCGCAGAATTGCATCGATTGCGCTGGTACATGAAACTCTCTCTAGTAGCTCTGATGCCTCAGTAGCCTTTGATGATGTTCTCAATCGATTAGTAACGCATGCCCTAGAACTGAGTCCACGCATGGCCACGCTTCAAATAATCCGTGATGGCGAATTTGGCTCACTAGAGCCAAGAATCGCGACTCCATTAGCATTGGTTGTCACAGAACTAATTCATAATGCACTCGAACATGGACTAGAAGCGAGTGGGACTGCTTTACAGATATCTGTAAATAGATTAGAGACACATTGTGAGGTAAGAATTAGTGATGATGGCGTGGGGCTTCCAAAAGATTTTGATTTGACGCAATCCTCAAATTTGGGACTTCAGATTGTTCGTACACTCACAGAGAATGAATTGAAAGGTGATTTATCACTTCGTTCTTCAGAAAAAGGAACAATTGCGGAACTTAATTTTCCGCTGGACTAATTAGTTATTATTTCCCATATTTTGCTCCACTAGACGTGCGCGATTACGCGCAGCGCGACGCTTGAGTGCGCGACGTTCATCTTCAGAAAGTCCGCCCCACACGCCAGCATCTTGACCACTTTCGAGTGCCCATGCAAGACATGGTTCTTTTACAATGCAACGATTACAAACTTTTTTTGCTTCTTCAATTTGAGTTATTGCAGGTCCCGTATTTCCGACAGGAAAAAAGAGCTCAGGATCTTCATCGCGGCAAGCCGATTGATGTCGCCAATCCATGGGCATATCTCCTCTACGACCTCGGTGAGAGGCGCTGTAATTCGTGAAAATACAACATCATCAATGATGTGCAAGAGCGTAATTCTCCCTTCAATTTAGGAGATTCACAAGGAGACTAGCCCTACATATCGAAAAAATAGAGTGAGATATCTCCCCTACAAGAGTGCCCCCGACAGGAATCGAACCTGTGCACCCGCCTCCGGAGGGCGGTGCTCTATCCCCTGAGCTACGGGGGCGCTAAGTAGAAGGTTATCAGCGGATGCATATATCGAGGGCAACTGAAAGAATATGAAGATGAATGAGAGTGCATATTTCGCAACTGGATGTTTTTGGGGCGCGGAGAGACGTTTCTGGCAACTTGATGGTGTCCTAGAAACAAGTGTTGGTTATATGGGTGGCACTCGTCCATCACCTTCATATGAACAAGTGTGTAGTGGTACCACTGGTCATACTGAAAGCGTAAGAGTGGATTTCGATAGCGCAAAAATTTCTTATCATCGCTTACTTGAAGAATTTTGGACGATGCATGATCCAACATCACTCAATAGACAAGGTGGAGATATTGGAACGCAGTATCGCAGTGCAATTTTTGCAACAACACCAGAGCAGTTGCACGAAGCACTTACGACTCGTGATATCTACGAAAAAGCAATCTCTGGCTCAGGTTACGGGTCAATAGTTACAGAGATTGCGCCAAGTGAGGGGATTACATATTTCCTTGCCGAGGTGTACCACCAGAAATATTTATTGAAAAATCCACATGGGTATGACTGCCACTCCAGCACCGGCATTGCTTTTCCAAAGCAGGAGCTAACACAGTGAGCGATAAAAAATATCCTGTAACCATTAATGAGTCAGAATTGCGTGAAAAGCTCGATCCGCTCTCATTTGACGTCTTACGAAATGCTGCGACAGAGAGACCATTTACAGGTGAATATACCGATAGCGATAAAGTTGGAATCTATAAGTGCAAAGCATGCTCTGCTGAACTCTTTAGAAGTGAGACTAAGTTTCATTCAGGATGCGGTTGGCCATCTTTTTATGCCCCAAAGTCAGAGGATGCAGTTGAACTCATCGTAGATCGTTCACTTTTTCCACGTGTGCGCACAGAGGTTCGCTGCGCAGCATGTGGTTCTCATCTAGGACATGTTTTTGAAGGAGAAGGGTATGACGTCCCAACCGATCAACGCTGGTGCATCAACTCGGTCTCTTTAATACTAGAAAATAAGTAAAGAAATCTACTTCTTATAGTGAAAATGTTGGATATTCATCAGTAACTAGAACGAGTGCGTAACCAACAACACGGTTCCAATAAGCAATTGTCCCCACTACACCCTCAGCACATTTTTCAGGGTAAGTCCCCGTAAATAAAATACTAAACCAGCCCCAAAGAGTAAGTAATAGTGCATATGCAATATAAATAAGTCCAACGATGTAGAGAGGAATTGCCAAGAACCATTTTACTAATGGCAAGCCCCGACTCATATTTTCACCCTTTCCAATCTCTGGAAAGGTAATACTGACGATTTCATTCTCTTCAATTGATGGGTATTCATCTGTCAGCAATAAAAGATATGCATTGACACGTGTTTGAAGTCCAAGGAGTGACTCATTGAGAGAGAGTGCATAGCTTGGATATACACCACGAAATACGATGGTAAGAAGAGGAGGCAAAACCAAAAGGCCCGCAGTTGACCAACCTGCTGAGGAGAAATCTGAAGTAAAAGATGCAACATAAATTGCAGCAGGAACCACCAGAATAATTCTAAATAAGGCAGTAACTCGATTACGATCAGTCAGCGTTACATCAATTTCGGTTTCAATGTGGTTACTCATGCACCAAGCATAGCCCTGCAAAATAGACCGAAAGCTTCAATTGAAGGTATTCTCAAACCATGAGTGACCGTGAAGTAAAAGCCCCAGATTTGGCATCTTTGCTTGAGCACAAGAGTGAAAAGTGGACAGGCTTTGCACGAGATGTTTTACCATTGCCAGTTGCAGAAATGGATTTCCCAGTTGCCGAACCTATAAAGAAGTTACTTCATGAAATGGTTGACGCATCTGATCTTGGTTATCTTGGCAATATTCCTGAGATGGGAACCTCATTTGCCCACTTTGCACAAGAGCGATGGAATTGGAAAGTTGATCCACTTCAGGTTCGTATTGGCACCGATGTTGGTGTAGCAATAGTAGAAATATTGCGTGTTATCGCTAAGCCCGGAGATAAGGTTCTTATAAATTCACCTGTATATCAAAATTTCTATAACTGGTTAGTAGAGACAAGTATGGAAAAAGTTGATGTCCCATTTACACGCACAGGAAGTGACGAGGGTTCCAATAATCCATGGGAACTCAATTGGCCAGAGATTGAAAGTGCTTACGCCAGCGGAATCAAAGTTCACATGATTTGTAGCCCTCACAATCCGTTGGGTCGTATCTATACAAAGGAAGAATTACTCCGCTTTGTTAGACTCGCAAAGAAATATAATGTGATCATTATTAGTGATGAGATACATGCACCATTGACTTTTAAAGATTCAGTTTTCATCCCAATGCTTGCATTAGGGCCTGATGCTGAAAGCGTATGTATTACTGTTACTGCAGCGAGTAAAGGCTGGAATATTGCTGGCCTCAAGTGCGCAATCATCATCACTCAAAACGAAGAGATGAAAGAGAAGATGACGCACCTTCCTTTTGCACTTCACTATCGAGCATCACTTCCGGGTGCATACGCCTCAGCGATTGCATTTAAAGAGGGTGGGGTTTGGCTGGATTCCGTGATCGAAAATCTCAATCAAAATAGGTACCTTCTTCAAGATTTATTGGCCACAACATTGCCTTCCGTGAAGTATCACATTCCACAGAATGGCTATTTAGCGTGGCTCGATCTCACGGCGTTGAATTTGGGTGAAGATCCTGGGGCTACACTTATCGAACGAGGCAGAGTCGCTTTCAATTCTGGACATTTTTATGCTCCGCAAACTTCCCAATATGTCCGGCTAAATTTTGCAACGAGTGCTGAAATTATTACCGAAGCGATCCACCG